>JAZORK010000098.1:0-19907 GCA_045656485.1 Acutalibacteraceae bacterium
CATTACTTTGTTCATCAATATCATCGATAAAATAAAGCGACTTGCCATTTGGTGTCATATAATAGCTTCTTTTATCACCAATACCAACACTGCTTACAGTATCTTCTACAGCTAACTGTGTTACAGTTATGGAATCAATACCTTCATTTAGTTTTTGTTTAAGGTCTAAAAGACTACTCACTTGGGAAATTTTAACCTTTTCAACCCTTTTATAGTCGGCGCTACGGAAAATTATTGCCGCAGTTTCGTTTGCTATAGCCGAATTCTCAACCGAAATTACAGTTTTATGCAAAAGTGATTCTTTTTCCCCATTATAATAGTAGAGCGAATTGTAATAATTATCTATCGATTCTGTTTCTATTTCACTTCGTATGTTATCACGGCTTGCCTTTTCAAACCATCTTTCACTAGCAGCTTCGTATGCATCATACTTATCATTGTAATCTTTAACTGCTTTTTCGTACTCCGCATCGCTTCCATAATCCCAACGGGCAGGATAAGAAAGATATTCCGGATTTTCAATCGAAGCATCCTCCTCTTTCATATCGTCAATAAGATAATCCTTAAGTGAAATTTGCTCATCACAAGCCTTTAGATAATAAATTTCCCCTGTTTCGTAGGTTCTTACTATTTGGCTCACGCCCGATGCTATTTTAGTTACCCTGTCACCATTTTCTATTTTATAAAGGTCGTTTTCGTTGCTAAAATAGATAATATCAAAACAACTATTTACCATAATTAAACCGGTTGGGGTTTCACCAAGCTTTCGCTTTCCACCGCCAATAGTTTTAGAGTAAACCTCATTATCCTTTATGTATACAATCTTTCTACCGTTCTTAGATACTATAAACTCAGTAACGCCTGTATCTATCTCGGTCTTATCTTTTAAATTATACTGATAAAGTGTGCTGTCAGGCTCACTTAAATAGGTAACGAGGTTGGCAGTTTGACCGATAACATAAGACTTAACCTGTGAATCGACCAGCTTAGGCTCACTTTTAAGGTTACTTAAATAGCGATAATAAAGCGGTCCTGCATCAACCATATCGGTCAATTTATCGGTGTAAAACAAAATCCTACCGTCGTAGCTTATTTTGCATTTTTCTTCAATAGCACGCATCACGAAATAAAAATTTTTGTCGTAAATCGAGTCATCTACAATATTTTCCAAATCAATAAGGTTTGTTGTGACCTGAAAACTCGTGTTCTCTTGCGCATCCGCTAAAAATAACTCACGGTCTTTAAGATATAAAACATAAGGATTTTGTGGCTTTTTATTTGTTAAGGCTGATAAAAGAATAACAATTATTAAAACCCAGGCTATACATGCTGTGCCAATTATTTTTACCTTTTTAGGTATGCGGGATAATAGTAATAAAAATTTATTTTCATTTTTAGTTTCAATTATATCATCGGATTTTGTAAAATCTTCACCGCAATAGCTACATATTTTAGCATCATCTTCAATTTGATTTTTACAATTTGGGCATATAAGCATAAGACTACCTCGCTTTCGGTAATTGAATTTTAACACAAAATACGCAATTACACAACATTTAAAGTTTATCTGATTTTAAAAATTTTTAATCTTTTCGCAACTTTTCAGTTATACAAAAACCGCCCTGCAGTTTACTGCAAAGCGGTTATAATTTTATTCAAACATTATCATAAATGTTTCGTAATCGGGGCGGCAAATATTGCCTTCGATAAGAATACCAATTTCCATAAGCTGTGAGCCATAATATTGCTTACCAGACTTTACGTCAGTATACAAACGATCAGCTTCGAGACCCTTAAGTTTAATTCTAGCCGGTAAATTCACTGCATGGGTGTCAAGACGCATACAACCTACTACAATTTTGTTTTCGTAAACATACTCGAAAACAGCATAATCGTCGGTTGCGGGATTAGAAAGTCTATAATATTTACCGTTATAGAATACATCATAATTTTCGATATAGAACTTGATAAATTCCTTAATATATTCTCTTTCTTCTTCGGGGATTCTTTGTGGTGCCAATTCGTAACCGAAAGAGCCTGTAAGAGCGAAAATATGACGAGCTTCAAGAGTAACGGTTCTTTTTGTTTGGTGGTTGGGGCAAACCGAAACGTGTGCCGACTGACAGCTCATAGGATAAATGTAGGATGTACCATGCTGAATCGCAGTACGTTCTACCGCATCGGTATCGTCACTGGTCCAAATTTGCGGCATATAGTAAAGCATACCAATATCAAAGCGACCGCCACCCGAAGCGCAGCCTTCAAACAATACGTGCGGGAAATCTTTATTAAGTCTTTCAAGTACGCTGTAAAGACCTAAGGTATAACGATGGAAATATTCACCATATTCCCCTGCCTTAAAATGTTCAGAGCCAACGTGAGAAATAACACGGTTGTAGTCCCACTTAATATATTCAATATTTGTGGTATTGAGTATATTTGCAATAGAATCGTAAATATAATCACATACTGCAGGGTTTGCAAGGTCTAATTGCCATTGCCAACGGCACTTTGCAGGAGTTCTGCCATTAACCTTAATAACCCAGTCGGGATGAGCTTTATAAATATCGCTGTCGGGAGACACACATTCAGGCTCAAACCAAATACCAAGCTTTAAGCCCTTAGAATTTACGTAATCGCAAAGTGCGGGCAAGCCCGACTTGATTTTGTTTTGATTATCGTACCAGTCACCAAGACCACCGAATTCATCGTTACGATGACCAAACCAACCGTCGTCAATTACGAGTAATTCGACACCCAAATCAGCAGCCGAATCAGCAGCTTGACGTACAGTTTCATCGGTAAAATCAAAGTAACAGCCTTCCCAAAGATTTAAAAGCATGGGGCGTCTTGTGTCCCTATATTTACCACGGCAAACACGGTTTTTAATAAGGGTATGGAAGTTGTGTGATAAAGTGTTAAGACCATTTGCACTAAATGAGATAACAAGCTCGGGTGTTGAAAAGCTTTCGCCATTTTTCAAATTCCAACGGAAGTTATAAGGTGAAATACCGCCCGAAAGGTTAACAACGTTGTAACGGCTTAAATCAGCGTGCATACGAACGTTACCCGAATATGCCAAAGCCACACCAATAGCTTCACCCATATCTTCGGTGGTGTTATGTTCTGCCATAATCATAAAGGGGTTAGCATAGTGCGCGCCAGAGCCACAGTTTGATTCAACAGTAGCGCCTGTATGTAATAAAGGAGCTCTTTCGATTTGTCTTTCACGTGCCCAAGTACCAAAGCTTGAAATAACGTCATAATTTTGGTTATCAAATGCAAGGTTTGCACTCATTGCGCGAAGCAAAGTAATATCGCCTTCACCGTTGTTTGTAATCTTTGTCCAACGGGTGATAATATCATAATCATAAAATACAGCATAGAAAAGGCTTACTTCTACATTAGTAACAGCATCTTTAAGTTTAACTTCTAAAGTTAAAACCTTTTCCCCTTCTTCCGCATAAGAAGCGGGCAAGCCTTCGATTACGGGTTTGCCTTGGTGGATAACGTAATCCGCTACTCTTAAATCCGCAAAGTTAGAACCATCGGTATTAAGAACTTCTAAAGCGGGGGTGTTTATACCGCCGTCACCAAATGCAGGATATTCGAGCAATGCGCTGTTAAGTGAAGGTAAATTCTCGGTAATATCCGAATTAAAGTCGCAAACAAACCACGGGCGTTTAGCCATATATGAATGGTCGCAGTCGGGTAATCTTTTACCGTAATAGGTGTGGCAAAGAAAACCGCCTTCGTTATGCATAACATAACTTGTGTTTGCAGTATTTAACTGAAATTGATTGTTAGTTACCTTAATGAAATCCATATCGGGTCTCCTTAAAAATATTATTTAAATTAATTATATAATATATCCCCTACCATTTGCAACCATAATTTTAAAATTGTACGTAATATTTCGCAAAGTATTTACTTTAAGCGCTGAATAAACTATAATTAAACCTATAAACTAGGATTTGCAAAGGGCATTAAAATGATAAAAATTGAGGAGAATTTAAAATGAAATATATAAAAACAGAAAAATACGATATTGATATAATAAGACAAAAAATCATGGGTCCTAACCCGTTAAAATTAGAAGAAGAACTAATGATTGACAACAGGATTAAAACAGGCTCTGTTGTTATGGATTTAGGTAGTGGGCAAGGAATCACATCTGTATTTTTAGCAAAGGAATATAGATTTAAAGTTTATGCAACCGACCTTTGGAGCGAACCTGAGGAAAATCAAAAATTCTTTGCCGAAATGGGACTCACCGAGGAAGAAATCATTGCTGTAAAAGCAGATGCTACCGATTTAAAATATGAAAAAGAATTCTTCGATGCAGTTGTAAGTACAGATTCTTATAATTATTTTGGAAGAGATGTAGGCTTTCTAGATGAAAAACTTTTACCCTTTGTAAAAAAAGGCGGTTATATTTATATAGTTGTTCCAGGGATGAAAAAAGACTGCCACAATAATATTCCAAAAGAGCTATTATTATCTTGGACTCCTGAACAATTAGACTATATCCACGATATAGAATATTGGAAAAACATTGTTTCAAAATCCAAAGACAGTGAACTTGTTTCTATTTACGAAATGGAAAGCAATGAAGAGTGTTGGAATGATTGGATACAGTGTGATAATGAATATGCAATAAATGACACAAAGGCAATTAAAGCAGGCGCATGTAAATATTTGAACTTTATCGCTATTGTTTTAAAGAAAAAATAAACACTAGTATTAGTTGTAAAGTTTATCAGGAGAATTATGCACGATATTATGACTGTTAACGAAATAGAATATAAAATTATTAAATTATTGGGCCACGGCAAAGGCGGATATTCTTATTTGGCTGAAAAAGACGGCAAGCAATTCGTATTAAAGCAAATCCACCACGAACCTTGCGATTATTATTCCTTCGGCAACAAAATAGAGGCCGAAAGAACTGATTATAATAGATTGCTGAAAACAGGCATTAGAATACCTAAAATGCTGGATATTGATATTAAAAACGAGCGAATATTAAAAGAATATATTGAAGGTCCGACTATATATGAATTAGTTAAAAATGACGCTATGAAAGATATATATTTTTCTCAAATCGAAGAGATGACAAAAATAGTATATTCCGCAGGACTGAATATAGATTATTTCCCAACAAATTTTATTGTGCGAGAAGATTTAATTTATTATATTGACTTTGAGTGTAATGAATACACTGACGAATGGAATTTTGAAAACTGGGGAATTAAATATTGGTCTAAAACACAAGAGTTTATCGACTATGCTAAAAACAATAGGTGAACGGATACCGTCCACCTATTGTTTTTACATTTTTGTAGGTTTTTTGTCGAAATTCGGGTTGAATGCGTAGAAGTTTTTGCTATTTAACCTATCGGTTGTAAGTCGTAACGCTTCTCCGAATCTCTGATAGTGAACTATTTCACGCTGACGAAGGAATCTTAGCGGGTCTAATATATCAGGGTCGTCAATGAGTCTTATGAGGTTATCATAAGTTACTCTTGCTTTTTGCTCTGCTGCCAAGTCTTCGTGCAAGTCGGCTAAAACGTCGCCCTTAGACTGAATATATTCAGCTCTCCAAGGAAGACCCGAAGCCGCTATAGGATATACACTTGCGGTATGGTCAACAAAATATTTATCAAAGCCGCTTTTTTTAATTTCTTCTTCACTTAAATTTTTGGTTAACTGATGCACCATTGCACAAACCATTTCCATGTGGGCCAATTCTTCGGTGCCGACATCGGTTAAAATACCTTTAACTTCGTTATAAGGCTGACCGAAACGCTGTGTTAAATAACGCATTGAAGCACCGAGTTCACCATCGGGGCCGCCATATTGACTTATAATTATTTGTGCATACTTAGGGTTGGGATTTTTAATGTTTATAGGGTATTGCAGTTTTTTCTCATATTGCCACATAAATTAAACCTCCTCGTTTTCCCAGGGCCATGGGGATTCTAACCATTCCCAGCGACCGTTTGCCGGGGCATCGGCAGGTGTTACAATATAGGGACCGTATTTTTCTTCAAAAAGCGCAATACATTCTTTACGTTTCATTCTGTATTCCTTTAATAATTCCATCGCTTTACGATTTGTGGGATGAGTATCCAAAAACAATACAAGCTCGTGTATTGCAAAATCAAGCGCATGGATTTTTCTTTTTAATTGACATTTATTATTCATATTCTCTTACCCCCGTAAAACGGCTTGTCGATATTTGGGAAAATTGTGCCCTTGCAAAAGCCGTCATCGGTTTCATAAACAGTATCAAGCGGTTGCATATTAACAAATGCCATTGTCAAGATACCATTTGTATTATTGGTTGTTGAAAAACTAAATTCGTCATTTTTATGGGTATTTGCTCTATTATACATTTCCAACATTTCAAAAACTCTTCTATCCATTTTTACTCCTTTTTAATCTTGTCCCCATAACATTATATTTTAGTTTTTTTAAGGCGTTACAATAGTTTGAAAATTTAAATAAAAAAGGGGAAACTATAACAAAATATTTTTTGTTTATTTTTTAACAAAGTACTTGTATTTTCTTGACAAAACAGTTATAATTAGTGTAAATAGGCGAAATTTGGGGTTTTGCTACAATATTTTGTTGTTAGCCCCGTTTTTTTCAAAATTAAGGGAGGTGCATTTAATTGTCAAATACTTTTGTAGTGGTGCTTGGTATAGGTACGGTATTTTTCGGTCTTATTTGCTTAATTTTGCTCTGCAAAATCGTTAGCCTCTTCTGCGGTGGTGCCGCAAAAGATAAAGATCACTCCGCTGTAGCAAACACACCTGCTCCTGCAACTACTCAGGCGCAGCCAATCGAAAACCGTCAGGAAATTATTGCTGCCGTTAGCGCTGCAATCGCCGAAGAACTTGGAACTGATATTTCGGCATTAAGAATTTTATCTTTCAAAAAAATTTAAGAAAAAGGTGTTAAATTATGAAAAAATATAATGTTACTGTAAACGGAACCGCTTACGAAATCACTTTAGAAGTTGTTGACGCTGCTGATGTTAAGGCAGCCCCCGCTCCTGCTGCTCCCGTTGCTGCACCCGCTGCAGCACCTGCTCCTGTAGCTGCTCCCGTTGCTGCTCCTGCAGGCGGCGAAACAATCAATAGCCCCATGCCCGGCACAATCCTTGCTGTAAACGTTCAAAACGGCGCTACTGTTAACAAGGGCGATGTTTTAATGGTTTTAGAAGCTATGAAAATGGAAAACGAAATTATCGCTCCTTGCAGTGGTACTATCGCTTCTGTAAATGTACAAAATGGTGCTTCGGTTGAAACCGGTGCTGTACTTTGCGTTATCGCATAATTTGCATAACGTTTTAAAATAATAAAGGAGTGTTACTGAAATGAGCTGGGACTCAGTTTTAACTTTTATTGAGACTACCGGTTTTTACCAAATGATTGCCAATTTTATAACAGGCGGCACTTGGAAATTCTTGGTTATGATTCTCGTTTCTTTCTTACTTTTATGGCTTGCTATCAAAAAGCAATTTGAACCACTTTTGCTTATTGGTATTGCCTTTGGTATGTTACTTACAAACCTTACCGGTTTCTTCCCTAATGACCCTTCAATCGCTATGTATCACAGTGATCTTTGGAAGGAATTTATGGCAGGCGAAATCGGATATGGCACAATTTTAAAGCAAGGCGGTCTTTTGGATATTTTATATATCGGTGTTAAGACCTGTGTATATCCTTGCTTGATATTCGTTGGCATCGGTGCGATGACCGACTTTGAACCCCTTATTTCCAACCCCAAATCTTTGCTTTTAGGTGCAGCTGCACAAGTTGGTATCTTTGTTACTTTCATTGGCTGTATTTTCTTAGGCTTCCCCCAAGAAGCTGCAGCTTCTATCGGTATTATCGGTGGCGCTGATGGTCCTACCGCTATTTACACAACCTCTAAGCTCTTCCCCGACCTTTTAGGTCCTATTGCGGTTGCGGCTTACAGTTATATGGCATTAGTTCCTGTAATTCAGCCCCCTATTATGAAGGCACTTACCACTAAGAAGGAACGCCAAATCGTTATGAAGCCTCTTCGTAAGGTTTCAAAAACCGAAAAGATTATCTTCCCCATCGCTGTTACCACATTCGTTGCATTCTTAGTACCTTCAGCTACTCCGCTTGTTGGTTGCTTAATGCTTGGTAACCTTTGGAAAGAATCAGGCGTTGCTGACCGCCTTTGCAAGACTGCACAAAACGAACTTATGAATATTGTAACAATATTCCTTGGTATTTCTGTTGGTGCTACTGCTACTGCTGACAACTTCCTTAATGCACAAACCCTTAAGATTCTTGCTATGGGTGTTGTTGCTTTCGGTATAGGTACTGCAGGCGGTGTATTACTTGCTAAATTTATGAACTTGTTCACCAAAAACAAAATTAATCCCCTTATCGGCTCGGCTGGTGTTTCGGCTGTTCCTATGGCTGCTCGTGTTTCACAAATGGTTGGCCAAAAGGAAAATCCCTCAAACTTCTTGCTTATGCACGCTATGGGACCCAATGTTGCAGGTGTTATCGGTTCGGCTATTGCCGCCGGTGTTCTTATTTCATTGTTCGGTTAATTAAGGAGATTTAAGATGGAAAATAAAAAGTTATTAATAACCGATACCATTCTTCGTGACGCTCACCAATCACAAGCGGCCACCAGAATGAGAATTGAAGATATGATTCCCGCACTCGAACGCCTTGACCAAATCGGTTACTGGTCACTCGAATGTTGGGGTGGCGCTACATTTGACGTTTGTATGCGCTTTTTAAACGAAGACCCGTGGGAAAGACTTCGCACACTCAAAAAATATATGCCCAACACAAAGCTTCAAATGCTTTTCCGTGGTCAAAACATCTTAGGTTACAAGCACTATGCTGATGATGTTGTTGACAAGTTTGTTGGTAAGTCAATTGAAAACGGTATTGAAGTTATCCGTATTTTCGATGCACTTAACGATACTCGTAACCTTGAACAAGCAATTAAAAGCTGTAAAAAATACGGTGGTATTTGCGAACCTGCTTTAAGTTATACTGAAAGCCCCGTTCACAATGAAGAATACTTTGTAAAGCTTGCTAAAGAACTTGAACAAATGGGTGCTGACGTTATTTGTATTAAGGATATGGCTAACCTTCTTCTTCCTTACGATGCTTATTCATTAGTTAAGAAGTTAAAGGAAAATGTTAGCGTTCCGATTCATTTACACACCCACAACACCACAGGTACAGGCGATATGACCTACCTTATGGCTGCTCAAGCTGGTGTTGATATTGTCGATACCGCATTGTCACCCTTGGCAAACGGTACTGCACAACCTTCTACCGAAGCATTGGTTGCTACTTTGCAAGGTACAGAACGTGATACAGGTCTTGACCTTGAAGCATTAAGCGATGTTGCTACCCACTTCCGCAAAGTTGCTGACAAGATGAAAGCAGACGGCATTCTCGACCCCAAGGTATTAAATGTTGATACAAAAACCCTTTTGTACCAAGTACCCGGCGGTATGCTTTCAAACCTTTTATCTCAATTAAAGCAAGCAAACGCTGAAGATAAATATTATGATGCTTTAGCAGAAGTACCCCGTGTTCGTAAAGACTTTGGTTACCCACCCCTTGTAACCCCCACAAGCCAAATCGTTGGTACACAAGCCGTTCTTAACGTGCTTTCGGGTGAACGTTACAAGATGGTTCCTAAGGAATCTAAGGGCTTACTTCGTGGCGAATATGGTAGACTTCCTGCCGAAGTTAACGAAGATGTACGCAAAAAGGCTATTGGTGACGAACAGGTTATCACCTGCCGTCCTGCCGATTTGTTAGAGCCCGAACTTAAAAAGTACGCTACTGAAATGAAGGAAAAAGGCATTGGCAAATGCGAAGAAGATGTATTAAGCTATGCTTTGTTCCCCCAAGTTGCCGAAAAATTCTTCAAAGTACGCGATGCAGAAGATACTGTTCGCAATCTTGTTGTTGAAGATTTGGGTTGCTAAAATATTAAATTATGGCTGTCACACAAAGGTGTGACAGCCATTTTCTTACATAATACAATATAAAACCAACATCTCTTCAATTTGTTTATAAATTTTCATAATATCGGTTACAGGCAATGGATTCTCCCCTTTACCTATTTCCACCGTAAAACCTGGGCGGTTAAATTCTTTTATAAACCAATCTTTAAAACCACCGCCTGTTGCAATATTGACAGGCACATCTAAGGCATAACCCGAAGATGCCGCCATAATTTCGGCCATCTTTTTAGCTTTTGGGATTACTTTATCGCCAAAGGTCCAATAAATCACTTCACCTTGTGAATGAAGTGCTAAAGTATGTCGAATATTGACCTTTTTGCAAAGATTAACAAGTGCCACCGTTTCGGGTTCGCTATGTGGCTTATATCCGCCAAACCGTGTAGGTGCAGGGCCGATTATACCCATTAGCTTCTCTTTTTCATGCAAGTTTTCCCAGTCGGCATTAAAATTATGGTTTAAATCCACACCGCGAAAATTAGCATTCCACTTTTTAAAATCACCCTTGCAAATATTATTTAGTTTTTCCGCATTTATGCCACAAGCCTTGGCGCCCAAAAGTGAAATATCACACCCATCGGGATTAACACAAGGAACAATTATAACACCTCTGCCAAGCATTCCTTTACGAACTTTCACCCCAGAAAGTGTGCCATCCATTTTAAAAGACTTGCATAATTGCTCTAAAAACATTAAAATAACAGTAGAGGTAATCCGTTCACTACCGTGCATACCTGCAGTTATAAGGCAATAGCTGTCACTAACACCTATTTTAAGGGCAGTTAAATCCTTACCCAAACAGCTTTTGCCAATGCTGAATCTTTTAATAAATTCATATTTTTCGCAAAGCTGGTTTAAAGCCAACTGCCTTTCATGGTATGTGTATTCTTTTACTTTTATCAAATTCTCCATTTTTTCTCAACTCCCCATATAATAAATATATTAATCGAAGGTGAAAATAATGAATCTTAAAGAAAAACAATTAAACGCCGAATACCTTTACAAAGGAAAAATTATAAGGGTGCGAAAAGACCTTGCAGAATTACCCGACGGCAGTACCGCTATTAGAGAAATAGTTGAGCATAACGGCGGTGTTTGCGTTGTCGCCCTTACCGATAAAAACGAAGTTATTTTGGTAAAGCAATTCCGCTATCCTTATATGGAAGAAATTTTAGAAATCCCTGCAGGCAAGCGTGATTCAGTTGACGAAATCCCCCTTGAATGCGGCAAACGTGAACTAAAAGAAGAAACAGGCGCCACTGCCAAAAGGTTTATATCCTTAGGTGAGCTCTACCCCACCCCTGGCTACTGTGGCGAGATTATTTGGATGTTTGCAGCCCTTGATTTAGAATACGGCGACCAAGACCCCGACGATGACGAATTTTTAGAAGTAGAAAAAATACCGCTTGATAAAGCGGTAGAAATGATTCTTTCGGGCGAAATCAAAGACGCCAAAACCCAAACAGCAATACTTAAACTTAAATATATGCTTGATAATAACTTATTATAAAAGAACTCGCACCCCTTACGGAGTGCGAGTTCTGTTTTTTATTTTAATCATTGTTTTCGTTCTTTGCTTTATTTTTAACACAAACACAGGTTATCGAAAAAACCAAAACCGAAATAATCGTCAACGCAATATATCCTATAAAAATTATATTTAAACCAAAATCATCATTCAATAAAAAAGTTCCACACAAATACATTATAACGCCGAATATTATGCTCTGATAAAAATTATTAAAAACAAATTGTGCGATTGCGTTTGTAAGACTATTTAAAACCTTATAGGTTCTAATTCCACTCATTATAGAAAAAACAATGTAATATATTAAAAATAATCCTATCGTTATTATCAACATATCATCTTCCAAAAAGATACCTAAAGGTTTTATCAAAAGTATTGCTAAAATCAAAACTTGTGGGATTGTTATACCGATAGTTATAAAGGCTAAAAATTTTTTCGATGTACTATTATCTGATTTCATATATTTCGCCTCCTTGATTCATTATAACACCATTATCATACGACTGCAATTATGAAATTTTCTAACATAAAAACTCGCACCCCCTACGGAGTGCGAGTTCTATTTTTACAGTTTAAACTGTTTCCATTATTTCGCCTGCATCTTTAAGCACGATATCAGGCTTAACATCGGAAGCGTTTAGGATTTCTTCTGTGGTTTCGCCGCTCATAACAAGCACCGAAACTGCACCTGCGTTTACACCGCTTTTAACGTCGGTATAAATACGGTCGCCGATAACAGCAGTTTCCTCTTTGCTAACGCCAACCTGCTCCATCGCAAGTAAAGGCATTAAAGGTTCGGGTTTACCAATAAACTTAGGTCTTTTGCCTGTTGCGTTGAAAATCATATCACAAACGCTACCGCAATCGGGTACGCTACCCCATTCAGTCGGGCAGACATAGTCAGGGTTTGTTGCGATATATGGTAATTCACGCATTGTAAGCATATAGGATACATCCCAAAGCTTTTTATAATCAAGCTCGGTATCGTAACCCATTACGATACAGTCGGTATCATCGGTATTGTCAACCACGGTAAAGCCGTTTTCACGAAGCTCTTGCTTTAGAGATTCGGTACCGCAAACATAAAGACGGTCGTCCTTATGATATTTTTTAAGGTAGTATGCTGTAGCTTGAGAAGAAGTAATAAAATCTTCCTTAGTAGCATCAATACCTAATTTTTTAAGTTTTTCAATATAAGCTGAAACACTTTTAGAAGAGTTATTTGTCATAAACATATAACGCTTACCTTTTGCTTTAATCATAGCCAAAAGGTCTTTAGTAAAGGTGAAAAGATTATCACCTAAATAAAGGGTTCCGTCCATATCGAAAAGGAAGAGTTTAATATTAGAAAACATTAGATTCTTGCAACTCCTGTTTCTTTTGCGGTTTTGATAACTGCCTTTGCAACAACCTCAGCTACACGCTTATCAAGTGCAGTAGCGATAATATTTTCTTCGGTTATTTCATCATCAGGAATAAGTGAAGCCAATGCGTAAGAAGTAGCAACCTTCATTTCTTCATTGATGCATGTAGCACGGCAATCAAGAGCACCACGGAAGATACCGGGGAATGCCAAAACGTTGTTGATTTGGTTCGGGAAGTCTGAACGACCTGTACCTACTACACGAGCGCCTGCAGCTTTAGCAATATCAGGCATAATTTCAGGTGTGGGGTTAGCCATGGGGAATAAAACTGCATCATTAGCCATTGACTTAACCATTGCTTCATCAACAAGATTAGGAGCAGATACCCCTACGAATACGTCAGCCCCAACTAACGCAACAGCAAGTGTACCCTTCTTGTGTTCAAGGTTGGTAACCTTTGCAATTTCTTCTTGTGCTACGTTGTTGTTTTCATCGCCTTCGCAAATGATACCAAAGCGGTCAACGAAAGTAAGATTCTTAACGCCGATATTCATAAGGTGTTTACCGATAGCAATACCTGCAGAACCTGCGCCGTTGATAACAACCTTAACTTCACCGATGTCCTTCTTAACAAGCTTTAAAGCGTTGATAAGAGCAGCAGCAACAACGATAGCAGTACCGTGTTGGTCGTCGTGGAAAATCGGAATATCGCAAATTTCCTTTAACTTTCTTTCAATTTCAAAGCAACGAGGTGCTGAAATATCTTCAAGGTTTACACCGCCAAAGCTACCTGAAAGCAAGTAGATGGTGCGAACGATTTCGTCAACGTCCTTTGACTTAATGCAAAGTGGGAAAGCGTCAACGTCGGCAAATTCTTTAAATAATGCGCATTTACCTTCCATAACAGGCATACCAGCTTCAGGGCCGATGTCGCCAAGGCCCAAAATAGCAGTACCGTCGGTTACAACAGCAACCAAGTTGTTACGGCGGGTTAATTCGTAAGATTTGTTAATGTCCTTATGTATTTCAAGGCAGGGTTCAGCAACACCGGGGGTGTATGCTAAAGATAAATCTTCACGAGTGTTGATAGGGGCACGGGAGATAACTTCAATCTTACCTGCCCATTCGTAGTGTTTCTTTAAGGATTCTTGTCTGATATCCATTATATTAGTCCTCCCAAGGGAATTTGTATTGTGTAAGACCTAATTCGTCACGAATTTGGATGATTTCCTTTTGAACTGATTCGTTAATCGGAACACCGCTTTCACGAGCAAGACCGATTTCGTATTCCTTTTCACCTGCGGTGTAAATACGTTCAGCACCGGGAGCCTTCTTAGAATCACGCATGCTGCGGCAGATAGCGCCAGCCTTATTACGTGCAATTTCTTCGCCCATAAAGTGGTCGGTATCAATAGCAAGGAACCAGTGACCTAATTGATAAGGACGGATGTTACCTTCTTCATCCTTACCGTCAAGAGCCTTACCATAAGCACCGTCTTGAAGGATTGAAGAGAAGAATTCAACTGCAAGAGCAAAACCGTAGCCCTTGTAACCGCCTAAATCTTCACCAATACCGCCAAGTGTAGTAAGAGCAGCTGTGCCGCCACGAATCTTCTTAAGAGCAACGCCTGCGTCACCTTCTACTGCATTACCTTCGATATCGATAATTGTGCCGGGGTGAACGTCTTCGCCGATTCTTTCGTAATATTCTACCTTACCATTTTGAGTGATAGAAGTAGCGCAGTCAAAGTTAAAGTCAAATGCTTCATCAGTGGGAACACCAATTGTAAAGGGGTTAGTACCGAACATACCTTCAACACCGTGAGTAGGAGCAACAGAAGGACGAGCGTTAGTACCGGTCATACCAATACAGCCAGCCTTTGTAGCCATTGTGGTGTAGTAACCAGCAATACCATAGTGGCAAGAGTTACGTACAACAACCATACCTAAGCCGTATTTTTTAGCCTTTTCAATAGCCATGGTCATAGCCTTGTGGCCGATAACCTGACCCATACCATGATGGCCATCAACAACAGCGGTGGTTTCGGTTTCTTTAATAATTTCAAAATTGGTAACTGCCTGTTGGATACCTGCTTTAATACGGTCAAGATATACAGGCTTAAAGCGGTTTACACCGTGAGATTCAATACCACGCTTGTCAGATGCTAAAAGTACATCTGCGCAAATTTCAGCGTCTTCTCTGGGAATTCCGTAGCCAACGAAAGAGTCGATTACGAAATTGGTTATGGTTTTCCAATCCACAATGTTTGTTTTGTTCATAAGAATTCTCCTTTACAATTGCACAACACCTTTACAGAAATACTACCGCATAAAGTGATTGTGATATTTTACTTTGTTTTATAATACCGCACAATTTGCGGGGTTATGACTTTGAAAATGTTTTACTTGTCGTCTTGATACTTTGCAACAATCTTTTTAATGCGGTCAGCGGGGTCTAAAAGACTGCTTATTGAATTATCGTAATTGAGTGTTTCAACAATCAATGCAATGTATTTTGACATATTAACACTTTGATACCACTCACGTGATAAAAGTTCAGGTGTTTGATAAATAAGGTTGGTGGTGAAAATTTTATCAATAAGACCCTGTTCGTAATATTCGTCAAATTTTTCAAGACCTTCAACAAAAAGACCAAAGGTTGAGAAAATAAATATTCTTCCTGCGCCCTTTTCTTTAAGTTTTGCGGCGATATCGAGCATTGATTCACCCGAAGAAATCATATCGTCTACGAGAATTAAATCCTTACCCTTGATATCGTTACCTAAAAATTCGTGCGCTTCAATTGGGTTTCTACCGTTTACTATAACAGAATAATTACGACGCTTGTAGAACATACCAAGTTCTAAGCCTAAAACTGATGAGTAGTAAATGCAACGACCCATACCGCCTTCATCGGGAGAAACTATCATAGTGTGCTCACGGTCAAGCTTAATGTCGGGCACAGCTTTTAAAAGGGCTTTTATCATTTGATATGCCGCCTGAACATTATCAAAACCATCAAGCGGAATAGCGTTGTTAACACGTGGGTCGTGTGCGTCGAAGGTGATAATATTTTTAACACCCATTGCAACCAATTCTTGTAATGCCATTGCACAGTCCATAGATTCACGTGCGGTTCTTCTATGCTGTCTGCCTTCGTAAAGCATGGGCATAATTACAGTAATTCTTCTTGCTTTACCGCCAAGCGCTGCAATAACGCGTTTTAAATCTTGGAAGTGGTCATCAGGACTCATAGGAACACTGCGACCGTACATTTTGTACTCAACACTATAGTTGAAGCAGTCGCAAATAATGTAAGCGTCCAAACCACGAGCAGTATGCTTAAGCACTGCCTTAGCTTCACCCGTACCAAAACGAGGACAATTTGCAGGAACTACAAATGTTTCGTCTTCGGGAATATCACGCCATTGCTTTAAATAATAGTCAACCTTTGAAGAAATATCTTCACATCCACGCATACTTATCAAGGCTAAATCGCCGTAAGGAGTATGCTTAAAATCAACACATGCCATTTTAAAAAGCCCCCTATTCAAAAATTATATATATAATAACATATTTCTTCTAATAATAAAAGTCTTTTTGCCAAAAAATTTGAAATTTTTGTAATTTTTATGCATAGATACAAAAAAATCTGAAAATTCGAGCAAAAATTATGTTTTATTGTTGAATATGCAAAGCAATTTTGATATAATAAACTGAAAAACTATTGAAAGGTGATGTAAATATGGCTAAGGTTTACCTTTTAGCACACACCCCCTCGCCCGAGCATACCGTGGCGAGTGCCGCAAAATTATGCTACAGCAGTTCTACCATTTCAGGTCTTCGTGAAAATTTAACCGATGAAAGCGCTGCAAAATTTGTTGAAATGCTTTCCGAAATCGGTCACGAAAGTCCTATAGAACACGCTTCATTTACCTTTGGTATCGAGGGTGTTTCTCGTGCGCTTTTGGCACAAATTACACGTCACCGCATGGCATCCTTTTCGGTAAAAAGCCAACGCTACGTGCGTGAAGGTGCTTTTGAGTATGTTACCCCACCCGAAATTGCCGAAATCCCCGAAGCAAAGGCACTTTATGATGAAATTATGGCGGAAGACCAAAGAAAATACGACCGCCTTGCCGAAATTTTAAAAGAGAAGCATATTGAAAACTTTTTAAAGGAAGGCAAAGACGAAAAAACCGCAACTCGCCTTGCCGAAAAAAAGGCAATTGAAGATGCACGTTTTGTGCTTCCCAACGCTTGTGAAACCCAAATGATTATGACAATGAACGCTCGTTCACTTCATAATTTTTTCAAGCACCGTTGTTGCAACCGTGCCCAATGGGAAATCAAGGATGTTGCCGACCAAATGTTAGCGCTTGTTTTACAGGTTGCGCCCGAATTATTTAAAAATGCAGGTCCTGCTTGTGTAAGGGGTGCTTGCAGCGAAGGCAAAATGACCTGTGGTAAGGCAAAAGAAATTAGAGAATTTTACGAAGGACTTAAAACAAATGGGTAAACTTATTGTAATAGAAGGTCTTGATGGCAGCGGAAAATCCACCCAGTTAGAACTTTTACCAAAAAATTTAACCAAGCACGGCATTGAATGTAAAATTGTTTCCTTCCCCGATTATGACAACCCTTCAAGCACACTTGTTAAAATGTATTTAAAGGGTGATTTTGGCAAAAAACCGGGCGATGTTAATGCTTATGCAGCATCCTGCTTTTACGGCGTTGACCGTTATGCCTCTTACAAAACGGCGTGGGGCGATTTTTACAACGCAGGCGGCACGGTTGTCTCGGGCCGTTATACCACCTCTAATGCTGTTCACCAATGCTCTAAATTGCCCGAAGACAAGTGGGAAGAATTTTTAGAATGGCTTTATGATTTTGAATATTCTAAAATAGCCATACCCAAACCCGATAAGGTGATTTTTCTTGATATGCCTATTGAGGTTTCACAAAAGCTGTTATCAGGCAGATATAAGGGTGACGAGAGCAAAAAAGATATTCACGAAAGTGATACCGAATACTTAGCTCGTTGCCGTAAGGCCGCATTATTTACTGCAAAATATGGCAATTGGGATATTATTCCCTGTGCACAAAAGGGCGAGCCTAGAACAATAGAAGAAATTGCAAACGATGTTTTAAATTGCGTATTAGAAGTTTATTAGGTGATTATATGATTTATTTGTTTTTAGCCGATGGCTTTGAAGAATGCGAAGCATTAGCCCCGCTTGATATTTTGAGAAGAGCAAATATCCAAATCAAAACCGTAGGTATCGGTTCTAATGCAATTGTTGGCTCTCACGGAATATCAATAAACTGCGATACCGTAAACAAAAATCTTTCTTTTGAAAACCTTAAAGGAATAATTCTCCCAGGCGGTATGCCAGGTGCCTTAAACCTTGAAAACAGCAAAACCGTACAAGAAACGATCGATTATTGCATAGACAATAATTTGCTTATTTCAGCAATATGCGCCGCACCCCAAATTTTAGGGCACAAAGGCATTTTGAAAGGCAAAAAAGCCACCTGTTTCCCCGGTTTTGAAAAGGAATTGGACGGTGCAACTTTTCTTGACCAAAAGGTTGTACAAGACGGCAATATAATCACCGCTTGCGGTGCAGGTGCCGCTTTTGAATTCGGTTTTAAAATTTTAGAATACTTTACCGATTCAAAAACCGCAGACGACCTAAAAAATACTATGAGATTTTAAATAACGGAGTTTTAAAATGAACAACCAATTTAACAACAATTTACCCGATGACGATTTTATAATCGGCAAAGGATTTGAGTTTGTAGAAACTACCCAGACTCCAAATATTAAGCCTCCAAAAAAGCGTAAAAAATCAAAAAACACACTTAAATCTATAATATGGATTATTATGATTTTTGTCGTTTCAATCGCACTAGCATTTTCAATAATTTATGTTGGCGCCGATTATGTAGGCATTGGCTTCGGCAGAGGCGAAGAGGTTACAATTGAAATTCCACAAGGCACTCCCACCGCCCAAATAGCCGAAATTTTAAAAGAAAGCGGTGCTGTTAAGGTACCATTTGCTTTTAGGCTTTATGCTAAGATAAAAGGCTGTGATAATCAATTCAAATATGGTGTATATAACTTTGATACCGAAGCCGGTTATGATTCTATTGCCCAAATGCTTATAACCCAAGGTGCAAAAGCCCAAAGTGTTACTGTTACTATTCCCGAAGGCACTGGTATTAACGATTACACCAAAAATGTTAATGGCGAAAAGGTTGTAGTACCTGGTATTGCTACCTTGCTTGAAAAAGCAGGCGTTTGCAGTAAAAATGACTTTTTAAACGCTTTAGACAGTATTGAACTTAAAGGCAAACTACTTTCTAATACCGACCCCGACCGCACCTATCACTCACTTGAAGGTTACCTTTTCCCCGAAACCTATAATTTTTATAATTATAATTCAAAGGAATGTGCTGTCTTAGCGGTTAAAAAAATGATAGAAGAATCCGAAAAGCGCATTACCGACGATATGTATAAAAAAGCCGAAGCTATGGGCTATAATATGAACCAAATTCTTACAATGGCTTCTATTATTCAAATGGAAGCAGGTACCGATGCTGAAGCCTTACCAAAAATTGCTGCTGTATTTTATAATAGACTTAACAGCGATGAATTTTCTACATTAGGCTCCTCACCCACCTGTTTCTACGGCGATTCATTTAAGCGTGATGACGGTAGGTACAACACCTATAAAGCACAGGGATTACCTCCGGGACCTTTATGTTCACCAAGTATTGATGCTATAAATGCGGCACTCAACCCCGACAGCAACGAATATTACTACTTTGTAACCGATGCTAAAGGTAAGTTCTACTTCCACAAAACAATGCAAGAACAAAATGCTACAATAAATAAACTTAAACAGGATAAAAATTGGATTTATGAATACTTTAACAAATAAAATACCCGAATTATTATGCC
>JAZORK010000099.1:0-3207 GCA_045656485.1 Acutalibacteraceae bacterium
CTTTTGTTTTCAAAGGGTAACACAACCTTCCAAGCAGTGATTTTCGGTGTCGGTACTGATTCATTTTGCTTTAATTTGGGCGATGTTTTAGATTTGGCAATAACTGCCGAAACCAATATTTATAACGGTAATAAAAACATTAGCATTCAAATAAAAGGTATGCGAATTTCGGGTACGGATGACGATAAATTATTTTCAGACCTTAATGATTATAATTTATTCTGCAAAGGTAAAGCCTATAATAATACAGCCATAACTCCCACAAGGACTGAAATTGGCGAAATTTACCGTCGCATTACCGAAAATGGCATTTTGATTGAAAAGGTATATTATTCCTTTATCAATTCATTAAATCTTGGTAAAACCCTTGCCGGACTTGCTGTATTAGAAGATTTAGGGTTAATTTACAAAAAAGATGGAAAATATTATAAAGTAAAAACACAAGAAAAAACCAATTTAGCAAATTCACAAGTTTACAATAAACTATTAAAAGGGGTGTAATGTTTTATGACCGTTATTCAACGTAAGGATTTTGAAAATTTAAAACTTACCTTGGAAAATTATGGCGAAGATTATAATTTTGATTTAATTAAAAAAGCCTTTGAACTTTGTGTTAAATCCCATGAAGGTCAAAAGCGTGTTTCGGGCGAAGATTATTACTATCATCCCTTTAATGTTGCAAAAATTGTTATTTCTCTTGGTATGGACAGCGAATCAATTGCGGCTTCACTTTTGCACGACGTTGTAGAAGATACCAAAGTTACACTTGATGATATTAAAGAACAATTTGGCAACGAGGTTGCCCTTTTAGTAGACGGCGTTACCAAAATTGGTAGACTTAATTTTTCTACTAAAGAACAGCAACAGGCTGAGAGTTTACGCAAAATGCTTATTGCAATGGGTAAGGACGTTCGTGTTATTATTATAAAATTAGCCGACCGCCTTCACAATATGCGTACAATTGATGCTATGTATCCCCAAAAGCAACGTGATGTTTCGGTAGAAACGCTTGAAATTTATGCGCCAATTGCACATCGTCTTGGTATACGCCCTGTTAAGGAAGAACTTGAAGACCTTGCAATTAAGCATTTGGACCCTATTGCTTATGAAGAAATCGAAGACCTTTTAAAGCATAGAAAAAATCACCGCCAACAAATTTTAAGTGAAATTAAAGAGCGTATCGAAGAAAGATTACGTGAAATTATGCCTAATGCAACCATGTCTTTTCAAGGTCGTGTAAAATCAATTCATGGTATTTACCGTAAGATGTATGCCCAAGGCAGAAATTTTGATGAAATTTACGATATTTATGCTATTCGTATTATCACCGATACAGTTGCCGATTGCTATAACATTTTAGGTATTATGCACGATATGTTTAGACCTATTCCTAATAGGTTTAAGGACTATATTTCCACACCTAAGCCTAATATGTATCAGTCCTTGCATACCACCGTTATAAGCCGTGCAGGTATACCGTTTGAAATTCAGATACGTACCTTTGAAATGCACCACACAGCCGAATTTGGTATTGCGGCGCACTGGAAGTATAAAGAGGGTATAACCGAAAATAATAAAAGAATGGAACAACGTCTTGAGTGGATTCGTCAACTTATTGATACTCAGGACGAAACTAACGATGCTTCGGATATTATTCGCACAATCAAGGTTGACCTTGCCGAAGAAGACGTTTTTGCCGTTACACCAAAGGGTGATGTTATTAACTTACCGGATGGTGCTACCATTGTCGATTTTGCTTTTGCTATTCACTCAGCCGTTGGTACTCGTATGGTCGGCGCAAAGGTTGACGGTAAAATTGTACCTATAAACCACCTTATTAAAACAGGTGAAGTTATAGAAATTTTAACAACAAAATCAGCTAACCACGGCCCTAGCCGAGATTGGCTTAATATTGCGGTTACTTCATCCGCAAAGGCTAAAATACGTTCCTGGTTTAAAAAGGAAAAACGTGCTGAAAATATTGTTTCGGGTAAAGCCGATTACGAAAAAGAGCTTCGCCGTAATAATATTGTTTTTTCTGATGAAGAACTTGAAACCTACACCGAAGAACTTGCTAAAAAGTATAAATATGCCAATGCGGAAGAATTTTATGCTGCTATTGGTTATGGCGGAATTTTGCTATCTAAAATTTTGCCACGTATTAAGGATGACTACAACAAGAAAAATGCAGTCGCTAAACCTATACAACCTGTACCTATTGCTACAGTAAATACTACAAAATCATCCGAAGGTGTTATCGTAGAAGGTATTGACAACTGCCTAATTAAACTTTCAAGATGTTGTAACCCCTTACCAGGTGATGATATTATCGGCTTTATTACACGTGGTCACGGCGTTTCTATCCACAAGCGTGACTGTAATAACGTGCCTATGGATATATCTTCATCAAGTGAACCGGCACGTTGGATTACCGCTTATTGGAATGGCAACAAAACCGAAAACTTCACTTCAACATTAAAAGCGGTTGCAATTGACCGTGAAGGTATTTTGATTGAAGTTATGAACGCTCTTAATAATATGCGAGTTCCGATTCACAGCATTAGTGCCCGTCAAACCAAAGATGGAAACTGTATTATAATTATGACAATAAGCGCCGAAAGTGTTGAACATTTGCGTAGTATTATCAGTAGAATTGAAAAAGTACCCAAGATTTTTAACGTTGAAAGGATTAATCAATAATGAAGGCTGTAATTCAAAGAGTATCCGAAGCCGCAGTTTCAGTCGACGGTGAAACCGTTGGCAGTTGTGGTAAAGGGTATATGATTCTTTTTGGTGCGGTAGATGGTGATACGATTTTCGATGTTGAAACTTTGGCACAAAAAACTGTGAATTTACGTATTTTTTCGGATGAAAACGATAAAATGAATAAGTCAATACTTGATATCGATGGCGAAATTCTTGCAATTTCGCAGTTTACCCTTGCAGCCGATGTTAAAAAAGGAAATAGACCCTCATTTATAAAAGCGTTAGAACCCGCCAAAGCTGAAGAGTATTACAATATCTTTTGCCAAAAATTACAAGAGCTTGGTGTT
Organism: Acutalibacteraceae bacterium; assembly: GCA_045656485.1. Lineage (GTDB taxonomy): Bacteria > Bacillota > Clostridia > Oscillospirales > Acutalibacteraceae > UBA737. The sequence goes on from JAZORK010000099.1 coordinate 3,054, forward strand.
AAAAAAGTTGCAAAAGGTATCTTCGGTGCTGATATGAAGGTAAGTCTTACCAACGACGGACCCGTAACCATTTTATATGATACTAAAATTTGGAGAAAAAATGGAAATTAAAAACCTTGTTTTAGGTGCATTACAGTCTAATTGCTACCTTTTA
>JAZORK010000100.1:0-15133 GCA_045656485.1 Acutalibacteraceae bacterium
TCCTGCAGTAGGCGCTACTCTTGCTGCTATGGGTATGTTTATCGGTATGCAAGGTGCTAATACCGCTGTTGCAGTTACTTTCCAAATATACTTTGATAATCCACAGATTTCCGGTATCGTTACTATGTTTTCGATGATACCAATCATAGTATTTACTCCTTTGGCTCGCAAGATGGTTACCAAATACGGTAAAAAGGAACTTTCATTTGTAGGCTCTATATTCTATATTGTAGGCGCTGCAGTTCTCTTCCTTGCACCTTTAGGAATTATTCCTGTAACCGAAACAAACACAGGTATTGACCTTATTGTTTACATAATTGCACAACTTATAATGGCTCTTGGTATGGGTATTTACTCTACAGTATCTTGGGCTATGATGGGTGATGCCATTGACTATAATGAATGGAAAACAGGCTCTCGTGAAGAAGGTATTGTTTATTCGCTACATTCTTTCTTCCGTAAACTTGCTCAAGGTGTAGGTCCTGCTGTTGCACTTACCATTATGCAGGGAATGGGTTACGTAAATAATTCGAAGCCTGATGCAACTGGCAAATTCACAGAAATTGACGTTTCTCTCTTCTCGTGGGAATTTGCTTTAGAACTTCGTTCTCTCGTTGCGATTTTATTCCTTGTTGCTGGCGTTATGCTCTTTATCGGTCTTGTTTTAGTATACAATCTCGATAAAAAGACAATGGAAAAAATGAATGCAGAATTGGCTGAACGTCGCGCCAAATAATTTTAATTAAATCACTGTTTTTACGGTGTCCGTAAGGTTGCTTTCGGGCACCGTTTATTCGAAATTTTATGCATTTTATCGGAGGATTTTAAATGAGAACAATTTTAAATTTCAATGCCAAATGGGCATTTACAAAGCAGGCGATCGAAATCCCAACTGCTATTGATAACAAGTGGGATTTTGTAAATATTCCGCATTGCTGGAATGCTATTGACGGTCAAGACGGCGATAACGACTATTTCCGTGGAAAAGGCTATTATGCAAAATCATTTATGAAAGCCGATTTGCCCACAGGAGATAAATATTATTTGGAAATAAAGGGTGCAAACTCTTCGGCTGAAGTATATCTAAACGGTGAAAAATTGGCTGAACACCACGGCGGTTACTCAACCTTCCGTGTAAAGGTTGAAGACATCAAAGAAAACAACCTCCTTGTTGTTGTTGCAGACAACTCAGCTAATGACAGGGTTTATCCTCAGACAGCTGACTTTACTTTCTATGGCGGTATTTACCGTGATGTAAATATAATTTGCGTTAGTGATTCACATTTTTGTCTTGAATATTATGGCGGCCCCGGTCTTAGCATTACTCCTATTATCGAAGGCAAGGATGCTAAGGTAGAGGTTGAAGCCTTTGTAGATAATATGAAGGAAGGTCAAAAGTTAGTTTATACTATCTATGACAAGGAAGAAAATGCCATTTCGTCTATCGAAACTACCGATACTAAGGCAATTTTCTTTATTGAAGATGTTCACCTTTGGCACGGCCGTAAAGACCCATATTTATACTGCTGTGAAGTAGAATTAGTTGAAAACGGCGAAGTATTAGATAACGTTTGCAATCGTTTTGGTTGCCGCACCTTTAAAATTGACCCCGATAACGGCTTTATTTTAAACGGTGAAGAATATCCTCTTCGCGGTGTATCCCGTCATCAAGACAAATGGGGTAAGGGGAATGCATTATCACCCGAAGACCACGAGCTTGATATTAAGCTTATTCACGAAATGGGCGCTACTACTATTCGTTTAGCACACTATCAGCACGACCAATATTTCTATGATTTGTGCGACGAATACGGTCTTGTTATTTGGGCAGAAATTCCCTATATTTCACGCCATATGCCCGATGCTCGTGAAAACACAATTTCACAAATGAAGGAGCTTGTAATTCAAAATTACAACCACCCCTCAATTGTTGTTTGGGGTCTTTCTAATGAGATTGGTATCGGCGGTTCAAGTGATGATTTATTAGAAAACCACAATATTCTTAACGACCTATGCCACGAAATAGATAAAACCCGTCTTACAACTATTGCCGCAGTTTCAGTGTGTAAGATTGATGACCCGTATTTGCAAATCCCTGATGTTGTTTCCTACAACCATTACTTTGGTTGGTACGGCGGCGATACATCTATGAACGGCCCGTGGTTTGATAACTTCCATAAAACACATCCCACAATTCCGATTGGTTGCTCAGAATACGGTTGCGAAGCGCTTAACTGGCATACTTCCGACCCACGCCAGGGTGACTACACCGAAGAATATCAGGCATATTACCACGAAGAGCTTATTAAACAGCTTTTCAGCCGTAAATATATGTGGGCAACACACGTTTGGAATATGTTCGACTTTGGTGCTGATGCCCGTAACGAAGGCGGCGAAAACGGACAAAACCATAAAGGTCTTATAACCTTTGACCGTAAGTATAAGAAGGATTCCTTCTATGCTTACAAGGCTTGGCTTTCTGATGAACCTTTTGTTCATCTTTGCGGTAAGCGTTACATTGACCGTGTTGAAGAAAAGACCAAAATTACCGTTTATTCAAATCTTCCTGAGGTTGAACTTTTTGCAAACGGCGTATCGGTTGGTAAAATTGCTGCCGAAGACCATTTCTTCTATTTCTATGTGGACAATGTTGGCGAAACAAAATTAACCGCAGTTGCAGGTGACTGCAAGGATGAAAGTGTTATCCGCAAGGTAGAGGAATTTAACGAAGCATATCGCCTTGTTGAAAAGGGCGCTATCCTTAACTGGTTCGATATTGAAGAACGTGAAGGATATCTATCGCTCAATAATAAAATGGGCGAAGTGTTAGAAACCTTGCAAGGTAAGATGCTATTTATGAGTATGATGGGTAAATTCATGGGCGGCAAAAATGGTAAAATGGAAGCAATGGGCTTCGAAATTGGACCTGATATGATGTCTATGATGAACGGCTTTACCGTGCTTCGCTTGTTTACACTTATGGGCGGTATGATGGATGTTAAGTTTACTAAGGAACAATTATTAGACATTAACGCAAAGCTTAACAAAATTAAAGCTCCTAAGAAAAAATAAATTAAAATAGTAACAACCGCTAAGGCGTAAGTCTTAGCGGTTGCTTTATATAGTAAGTGGTGATATAATGGCATTATAAAACATAAGGGGAATTAACTTGCGTAAAAAATTTATTTTTTTAACGGCTATATTAACTTTTGCATTTACAATTTCGTTTATTGCAAATATATTTTTTAAAAATAGTTTTTTATTAAGTCTGACTATAACTATGGGTGTTTTTGCATACCATTTTTTAATGCGGCTTACGGTGGGACTTATTGTTGATAAAATTTTTAATAATAATATTTCTTACAATAAAGCATGGTTTAAAACCTTTGTGTTTGAAGAAAAAATTTATCGTTTTTTGCAGGTAAAGAAGTGGAAAAGATATATACCAAGCTATAACCCTGCAACATTTTCGCTTGAAAATACATACTCGCAAATTGCATCTGCCACAGCTCAAGCCGAGCTTGTTCACGAAGTTATAATACTTTTAAGCTTTTTGCCAATTTTACTCTCGATTTGGTTTGGGGAAGTTTTGGTATTTGTTATAACATCAATTTTAGCGGTTCTAATTGATTTAACCTTTGTTATTTTACAAAGATATAACCGTCCACGAATTTTAAAAATTAAGCTAAAAAATGAAAAAGGGAATAAATAATGATAATTTTAATTACAGGTGCATCACATACGGGCAAGACTGCCTTAGCACAAAAACTATTAGAAAAATATAATTACCCTTATCTTTCTATAGACCATTTAAAAATGGGGCTTATTCGCACTAAAAATACAAACTTAACACCCTTTAGCGATACACAGGAATTGACCGCTTATTTATGGCCGATTGTGTGCGAAATGATTAAAACCGCCATTGAAAACGACCAAAACCTTATTGTAGAAGGGTGCTATATTCCACCAAATTGGCAGGAAGATTTTGAAAGCGAATATTTAGAAAAGATAAAATTTTATTGCATTATAATGACCGAAAATTATATAAATACCCATTTTGCTGATATAAAAAAGTACGCTAATGTCATTGAAAATCGCCTTTGCGATGACTGTGATTTTGGGGAACTTTTAAAGGATAATAAAAAGAATTTGTCACTTTGCAAGAAGTATGATTTAAATTATTTACTCATTGACGATGAGTACAATTTGGATTTTTAGGAGAGTTTATGAAACTGTTATTTAATGCTTTGACAAAGATAATATTCGGTTTTTTAATTATTGCGGCGCTTATTTTTTTACCTGCAGGTACTTTGAATTTTGAAGGCGGTTGGGTGTTTATAGGCTTACTGTTTGTACCGATTACGGTTTTAGGGGTAGTGCTTTTTATAAAAAATCCCGAATTACTTAAAAAACGTCTTGATTCAAAGGAAAAAGAAAAAGCTCAAAAGGGTGTAGTAGCTTTTGCGGCGCTTATCTTTATCGGGGGATTTGTGTTGGCCGGTCTTGATTTTCGATTTTCATGGTCTAAGGTGCCTTATATTGTGAAAATTATCGCTTCGATACTTTTTATTTTTTCATATTTGCTTTATGCTGAGGTTATGCGTGAAAATACCTATCTTTCACGCACTATTAAGGTGGAAGAAAATCAAAGTGTGATTGATACCGGTCTATATGCTGTAATTCGCCATCCGATGTATTCGGCATCTATACTAATGTTTTTAATGATTCCCTTAATTTTAGGCTCGTGGTATTCTTTAATTTGCTTTGTTTTATATCCAATAATTATAGCTTTTAGAATAAATAATGAGGAAAAAGTTTTAACCGAGCAATTATCAGGATATATAGAATACAAGCAAAAGGTTAAATATAAAATAATACCGTTTATTTGGTAAAAAACAACCCGACAAGATTTCTTGTCGGGTTTTGATATATAGATTATTTTTTACCTAATTTTGCAAAGAAATGGAAGGTCATAGGCCACAGAACGCCACCAACTGCAACCATTATAAAATAGCGAACAGTCCTTGCAAGTAATTCACTAACAAATAAGGTTTCAAGCGGGGAACGTAAAAGTTCTTTTGCAATAAGTACAAGGGTAAGACCGCCTAAAACTTTAATTATTTGTGCCCACCAAATTGCTTTTGTTTTAAAGTGGATCCACTTTGAATCGACTGTGTAAACTACAATAAGACCTAAAGCACAGCCAAGCAGGGTAAAGCCGTTTTCTAAAGCAGATGTATAGTTATGTGCTTCTTCCAAAGTTTTGCCTGATAGTAAAGTATGATTAAAGACAACAAAGCAGTTGTAAGCGATAATAATACCTAAAAAGAAAAACAACACTGCATACATAACCTTGGGTGATTTTTCAGCTTTTTTAAAAATGGGGTAGGCAACAAAGATTAAAATGGTAGCAATTGCAACCGACACAAGCACATCTGCAGGGGTGTGAACACCCAAATACATACGCGAAAGTGCAACAAGGGCGGATAATATAATCATTATAATGCGCAAAGCATTATTATTTGTAAGCCTTGCAATACCACCGTAAAGACCAACCGAGCATTGTGTGTGACCACTTGGAAAAGAATATCCGCTTGCAGCTTCGCGAGCCGATTCTATAATAGTAAATTGTGGGTCTTTAACCCACGGGCGTGGTACACGGCAAACTATTTTTAAAAATTGATTTAAAACAGTACCAAAAAAGCCAACACAAAGCAGGTAATAGCCTTTAAACTTGTCCACACACCAAAAGACAATCATACCAACTGCCATAAAAATAGTTTCTTCACCAAAGAGTGTTATAAATGAAAATAAAAAATCTAAAACGGGGTTACGCAAGTCTTCTAAAAAGTATAAAAAAGTCATACAAGTTTACCTTTGTTATTTTAAATTATTTTTGATTTTTTCTAAAATTTAGGTAATCTTCAAGAATAATAACCGCCGCAACCGCATCAACAACCTGTTTACGCTTTTTACCCTTAGTGTCGGTATAATTAAGGGCGGTGTGTGCCGAAATTGTGGTGCAACGTTCGTCCCACATTACAATTTCTTTACCGCTTTTTTCGCTGATTTGCTTTGCTATTTGCATACACTCTTGGGCACGGCTGCCTACTGAGCCATCCATATTTTTAGGGCAACCTACAACAATAAGTTCAGCCGAAAGCTCACTAGCAGTATCGGCAACTTTTTGCACCAATTTTTCGGTGTTATATTCGGTTATAACCTTTTTGGGAAAAGCAAAGCTTTCGCTATTGTCAGAAGCGGCAATGCCTGTTCTTGCTTTTCCTAAATCGACTGACATTATTATCATTTTTCTACCTTCATAAATCTTGAAATTCGGTTTCTTTTAGGTATGTATTCGGGCGGTAGGTGGGTAGTATCGTTGTAAAACTCAAGTGTGCAGTTGTTATTATCATCTACTGTAAAACAAGCAACACCTGTGTTATCAGCCCAAGGGGTGTCCTTAAGCTTGTGAATATCACCATGTAAAAGTCTGCAAATAAGGCAACGGGTAACACCGCCGTGGGTTGTACAAGCAATAGTCTTGCCACGGTTTTTAGAAGCAATATCTAAAACAGTGTTAAAAATACGCTCATAAGCATCACGCATGGCTTCGCCATCTTGCGGGTGAAAATCTTCGGGATGATTATCCCAAGCATCAGCAAGGTCTGGCATTTTTTCAAAGCTTTCGGCAAAGGGTTTGCCTTCAACAATACCGCCGTTAAGCTCAATAAGTCCTTTGTGCTTTTCAATTTCAATTTGGCGCTTACCGCGAACCGCTAATCCTGTTTTGTAAGCACGGGTTAAGGGGCTTGAATAAACCTTATCAAGCGGGATGTTTTCAAATCGTTTTTCTAAAAGTTCTAGTTGTTTTGCGCCTAACTCACTGATGTCTAAATCAGTAACACCTTGGAAGATACGCTTAACGTTTCCCAAAGCTTCGCAATGGCGCACAAAGTAAATTTTTGTCAATTTAATCACCATAAAAATTATACCATAAAAATTTTTTTAATTCAATATTAAAATAATTTCGGCACATTTTACATTTACTATTTTTAAAACTATTGCCCAAAATATTTAGGGGTGATTTTTTTGAAAGTAATAAGAATTTTTATTAAAACAATATTCTTTGTGTTACTTGTGTGTAATGTTTTAATTTTTTCTTCGCTTTTTTATCTTGATAAAAGCATTGATAATAATTTTAAAATTAAAAGCGGAGATACATTAAAGATAGATACGGTTATTCCTATAACGGCCGAATATGAGGGCTTAAAATTTTCAAAGACTGGCAAAAACTTAAGTGTGGGTGAAAGATTTGAAGTGAATTTAAAGGCCTTTGGTATTATTCCCATTTCTAAAGCAGAGGTAGAGGTTGTCGACGAAATGCAGGTGGCGGGTTTGGGTCAGCCATTTGGTATGAAAATTTATACAAGCGGAGTGCTTATAAGTGAAATTTCGCAAGTTTTAACCCAAAACGGTAGCGAATCTCCTGCGAAAAAGGCAGGACTCAGGGTAGGAGATTATATCCTTTCAGTCAATGATGAAAAGGTTTACACCAACGAGGATTTATCGAGTATTGTAGAAAAATCTAAGGGTGAAAAAATGAAATTTAAGGTTATGCGTGGAAAGAGTAAAATATATTTTACCCTTTGCGCCGTAAAAGAAAAGGAGACCGAGCAATATAAAATAGGGCTTTGGGTTAAGGATAGCTCGGCGGGTATTGGCACGCTCACCTTTTACAGTCCGTCTTATAATATTGTGTGCGGCTTAGGTCACGGTGTATGCGATAGTGAGAGTGAGAAACTTTTAAAAATCAAATCGGGCGAAATTGTTGAAGCAGAAATTATTTCTATTGAAAAGGGTAATAAGGGTACTGCAGGACAGCTTAAAGGTAAGTTTAAGTTAAATTCTTTAGGGGATATTTGCCTTAACTGCGAACAGGGTATTTACTCGGTTTTCAGTGGCAAATTGCAATACAATAAGCTGACAACGGTAGCCTTTAAAAGAGAAATTAAAAACGGCAACGCCCAAATTTTATGCACAATAGATGGCGAACAACCTAAGTTTTATTCCTGTAAAGTTGAGGTTAGAAAATCTAACCTTAATTCTAAAACACAAAATATGCTTGTAACCGTTACCGATAAGGAACTGTTGCAAAAATGCGGCGGTATTGTTCAAGGTATGTCAGGTAGTCCGATTATCCAAAACGGAAAACTAATCGGCGCAGTAACCCACGTTTTGCTTGAAGACAGTACAAAAGGCTACGCCATTTTTGCCGAAAATATGTTGGAAACGGCGCAGTCGGTTGCAAAGAAAGAATTAAAAAATGCCTCATAAAAAATAGACTTCAATCCTTAGATTGAAGTCTATTTTAATGCTTTCAAAAGTTTATCGACCCCTTGAAAACGTTCGTTAGCGTTGAGATTAGTGCATTTTCGAATTATTTTACCTGCTTTTCCCTTGGCTAAATCTTCGCTTGGGTGCTTACCTGTTATCATAACGTTAAGCAAAACCCCTATAGCGTAAATATCAGTTCGAGCATCACTTTGTGCTATTCCCAATTGTTCGGGTGAAGCATAGCCGACAGTACCCATTACAACGGTATCTTTGCTTGCGTCGGATATTTTACGAGTTGCATTAAAATCAATCAATACCACTCTGCCGTATTCATTTATTATAATGTTTTCAGGTTTTACATCACGGTGAACAATATCGTGTGAGTGTAGAACGGATAATGCATTACAAACTTCCGACAACACCTTCCGTGCGCCTTTGGGAGTATATTTTCCGCTTTCCATAACTTGCGAAACGGTTATGCCGTTTATATATTCTTCTAAAACAATTTGTCCGTCGTCAAGATATATGTTATCGTATATGGTTGGTAGATTATCGTGTAGAACACCTATGATTTTTTCATATAAAACTATGGGGGAAGAATAACTTCTTAAAATCATATCTTTTCCAAGTTTTTTGTGTCTTAAATGAAAAACGCAACATTCATTTTTATTTGATAATACCGAAACTATATCATATACTTGCGAAATATTATTTATGTATTCTTTACGTGTCATAAAGAAATCGTTCCTTGATTTTTTATATTTTATGTATGCAGGTTAAAAACTATTGCGTAACTAAGAATTAGAGGGTGTGGATGAAGAATTATCCGAAATGATAGTAGTTGCCCCGCTTAAAGTGTTGTCAATATTACTGCCGGTAGAACTATTAGCAGAGTTTGTATTGCCGGGCGTGTTGGTTGTTATATCATTGCCGGTGTTGCCTTGCGGTTGGCTGTTGTCGGTAGTGGTAGAGGATGTATTGCTAGGCGGGTTGGATGTTACATCACCTTCAGAACCGATTTGGCTATCACCGGGGGTAGACGGTGTATCACCCAAAGGGTTAGATGTTGCATCACCCTCTAAGGTGTCTTGCATTTGGGCGTTATCATCGGGGGTAGAGGGTGTATCAGCTTCGGGTGTGCTTTGTGTAGGAGCATTATTTGAAGAACTAGACGGTTTTTTATTAGATGAACTGCTTGGTCGTTTATTAGATGAGTTGTTTTGCTTATTACCCGAAGAATCGGATTTAGTGTTATCAGATACGCTTTGTGAAGGAGTATTTTCTTTATTGCTTGGGTTGCCGTTTTTTATAATAAGAAATACACTTAAAACTATCAAAGCCAAGATAATAACGGTTGCTATAATATATAGCCACCGTTTGTTTTTTTCTTTCAAAACTTCGATAGTTTGTTTCTTGTCAAAAGAGGTCATACAGTAAAGACAAAACCGTGCTTCTTCCTGAATTTCCGCCTTGCAATTAGGACATATTTTCATTTTTTCACCCCAAGGTTTCTAAGCCGTATTCAAAAAGAATTTGGTTAATTTTAATGATAGGTAATTTTTTGCAAATACCGTATATAACAATGCAATCAAAAGGCAATTTTACATATAACGTTGAATAACCTGCGCTTATTAAAAGGGTTTGAACTTCCTCTAAAGTAAGCTTCATTGCAATAGCAATGCATAAAAGCTTTTTGCGTTCGGGCACTCTAAGACCAGAAAAAATTTGATATGCATAAACTTCGGAAAGCTCAGAATCCTTAATAACCTGTGATTTCTTTAAGCCTTTTGTGGTTATTAAATCTTGCAGCATTTCAGAAAGACTGCTGGTAATTAAAGCATCCGAATTTTTATTATAAAACGTTTTAAAATCGTTGCAAAGTTTTAACTCATCGATGATTTTTGAAGTATCTTTCGACATAAAACAACACCTTCTTCTATTATATACTATTAATAATAACACAATTTGATTTATATTTCAACTATGCTATCAGCATAGGACTTTGCCTTAATTTTGTGATATTTTAAAGGTATGAAACTTTTCGTTTTAGGAGAGATGTTAAATGAAAAAGATATTTGCAATAGTTTTGAGCATAGTTTTATTGTTATCTATAGTTCCGCTTGGTGCTGTGTTGGCTTCGGCTGAAACCAGCGGTAAAACAGGTGTATGCACTTGGTCGCTTGACGGCACCGTGCTTACCATTAGCGGTAACGGTAAAATGGGCAATTATTCTGAAACTGATAAAGCCCCTTGGGGTCAGGATATAACAAAGGTTGTTATTAAGGATGGCGTTACCTACGTTGGCTATTACGCTTTTTATGGATGTAGAAATCTTACTAGCGTAACCTTGCCCAGCACTATTAAAACAATCTATCACAGCGCTTTTGAATGCTGCGGAAGTCTTGAAAGTATAACAATACCAAATAGCGTTAAAGAAATTAAGAAAGACGCGTTCGCATATTGCAAAAGCCTTAAAAGTATAACAATACCAAACAGTGTTACAAGTATTGGTAATGATCTGTTTTACAAGTGCGAAAGCCTTAAAAGTGTCACATTAGGAAGTGGGATTGAAATGATCTCTGATTCTATGTTTTATGGTTGCAAAAGCCTTAAAAGTATTGTTATACCCGATGGTGTTACTTCTATTAGTAGCCATTCATTTTATGGATGTGAAAGCCTAGAGAGTATATCAATCCCTAAAAGTGTTACTTGGATAGGGGATGGCGCATTTGATAATTGCAAAAACCTTAATGATGTTTATTATAAAGGCACCGAAGCGGATGCGGAAAAAATTAATATTTCTGACTATAATATGGATCTTATTGATGCAAACTGGCATTATAACTCACAAGGGGGAAGTGAGCCGACTGAATCTGAAAAAGAGCCGACATCTTCAAAAGAAGAAACCTCTAAACCAGAAAGTACCCCTAGTAGTTCAACAACAAGCAGTCAGCCCACGACCAGCAGCCAACCTACCACAAGTAGCCAACCTACAACAAGTAGTCAACCTACTACAAGCAGTCAACCTACAACCAGCAACCAGCCCACAACAAGCAACCAACCTACCACAAGTAGTCCTAGTGTGGACAATAATTCAAGCACTATAAGTGGTATGGATAACGTGACCGAATCGGGTGCTGTAGGAACTACAAGTGGCGAAAATAGCTTAGTTTCAGATGGTACATTAAATTCATCCGACACAGTAAGCGACGCTTTGGGAGAAGACAAAACCGAAAGCGGTACAACTTCATCAGAAAATCTTACCGACGGCGAAGAAAACCCCACAAGTGATGGCACAATAGGTGAATCGGGCGCTACAACCGGTGAATTGCAAGAGGATATTACTAACCCTACTGATAATGCAAATAAAACCCCTAAAAAATCGTCAGGCGGATGGCTTATTTGGGTTATTATTGCGGTGGCAGTAATTGCCGTTGCAGGCGGGGTTACAGTTTATGTAGTTTATTACAAAAGACAAAAGAAAGAACAAGACTAAAATAATAAAATAGTAAACGACTTTAAAAGCGCACTTCATAACGAAGTGCGCTTTAGTTATATTAACATCATAATTAATAAAATTGTATTTTGTGCTATCGGCATAAGACTTTGTTTTAATTTTGTGATATTTTAAAGGTATAAAATTTTATTTTTAGGGGGAAAAGAAAATGAAAAAATTGTTGGCAATTGTTTTAACTCTTGTAATGCTCCTATCTATTGTACCTTTTGGTGCTGTAACGGCATTAGCGGAAGAAACAGTCACAAGCGGTACTACAGGTGACTGCACCTGGACCCTTGACGGCACGGTGCTTACCATTAGCGGTAACGGTGCAATGATGAATTATGATAGGTATTATGATGGATGTGATTGGCAAGATTTTGATCCGCCTTGGAAGTATAAAAAAATAACGGAAGTGATTATTGAAGAAGGCGTTACAAGTATAGGTAATAATGCATTTAAAGATTGCAAGAGTCTAACAAACGTAACACTCCTTGGTGATGTTACAAGAATAGGTTGGTATGCTTTTAAAAATTGCACGAGACTTACAAGCATAACAATTCCCGACAGTGTTACAGAAATAGTTTCAGATGCATTTTATGGTTGTAAAAATCTAAAAAGTGTTTATATAACTGATGTTGAGGCATGGTGTAATATTAATTATAGGTGCACATATATGGATGAAGATAGTCTTCCTGTTGCGGCTAGTCCACTGAATTGTGGTGCTGATTTATACCTTAATGGTATTAAACTTACTGAGGTTGTAATTCCAGATGGTGTTACAAGTATAGATTTATTGACATTTTATAATTGCAAGAGTATTACAAGCATAACAATTCCCGATAGTGTTACAACAATAGGTGATGCCGCATTTTATGGCTGTGAAAATCTTAAAAGTGTTTATATAACTGATCTTGCGGCATGGTGTAATATTAATTATTATAGTCCATATGATGATTATCCTATTTCATCTAATCCATTGAATTGCGGTGCGGATTTATATCTTAATGGTACTAAACTTACTGAACTTGTAATTCCTGAAGGTGTTACAAATATATGTTCGTTTGCGTTTTATAATTGTAAAAGTCTCACGAGCGTAATAATCGGTAATAGTGTTACAGCAATAGATGAAGAGGTATTTTATGGTTGCACAAACCTTGTAAGCGTAACAATCGGTAATAGTGTTACAAGTATAGAAAGTAGTACTTTTAAAGATTGCACAAGCCTTAAAAGTATAACAATTCCTAAAAGTGTTTTTTCTATAGGTTTGGGTGCGTTCGATGGTTGCACAAACCTTACTGACGTTTTTTATGGCGGACATGTATGGGATAGAGCAGTTATTACATTTAGACCTAATAACGATAACTTATTAAAAGCGGAGTGGCATTATTATAATTGTAAGCACGTTTATGATAACGAATGCGATGCTACTTGTAATATTTGTTATGCAGAGCGTGAGGTAAAAGGTCAACACCTCATTGAAGAAGATGGTGCAACCTACTATTACGTAGATGGTGAAAAATCTAATATTACAAGCCTAGTAAAGATTAATGGCAAGTGGCATTATATTAAAGGCGGTAAGTTTGCTTCTAATGAAACTACATTAGTTAAGTACAACGGCAAGTGGTACCACGTAAAGAACGGTCTTAAGACAACATCTACCACCCTCGTTAAATACAACGGTAAATGGTATTATGTTGAAAAGGGCGTTAAAACTACTAAGACAACTCTTGTTAAGTATAACGGCGTATGGTATTATGTAAAGGATGGTAAGAAGAACACTTCTACTACACTCGTTAAGTACAATGGCGTATGGTACTATGTAAAGAGTGGTAAGAAGAATACTTCTACTACACTTGTTAAGTACAACGGTACTTGGTACTATGTAAAGAGTGGTAAAAAGAACACTTCTACTGCAATTGTTAAGTACAACGGCAAGAAGTACTACGTAAAGAAGGGTATTGCTCAACTCAAGTTCTCTGGTAAAGTGAAGATTAGCGGCAAGACCTACACCGTTAAAAAAGGCGTTGTAAAATAAATTAAAAAACTCCTGCTTCGGCAGGAGTTTTTGCTTTCGAAATCGCTTGTTATGAGGTTGACCTCTACAAAACAACATAAAGATTTATTTTCGCACATCGCCCTACAAATTTAAGATTAGATAAACTTTGCTTCTTGTGGGATGTTTTGTTGTATGCTAAAATTAAATTACAAAAGGCGGTGCATTTATGGAACATATTACAATTGGTCAAAAATACAGTGCGGGTAAAATAGCTTACGCTAAATATCTTAAAAATCCTTCACTTAACAATATTGATATTAAGGATAAATCCTTCCTTTTAATTATTCTTAAAAAAGGTAGGTTAGAGTTTAAGGTGAGCGGTAAAAGGATTTCGGCTACCGCACCTGCGTTTATCTGCTTTGATGAAACCGAAAACCCCGTTTTACAGCTAAAATTAAAGGCGGAATACACCTGCCTTTATTTTCACCCAAGGTTTTTAAATATTAATATGACCTTCGAGCTTTTACGCAGTGAAGAATATACTGATATTGCAACCACACACGATATGTTTATGCTAAAGCCGTTTATAGATAAGGCGTATGTTATACCAATACTTGATTCACAAATTGAAAATATACTTCATTCGGCTGACTATATGGGCTATGAGTTGGAAGTTCAGCGTGATTGGTATTGGTCCTGCCGTGGTCGTTCCTATTTTATGGAGGTAATTATCGCACTTGAGCGTATGTATGGTCTTTTAGGGTACGGCAAAAATAAAGAAAAACCCGATGGCTTTTATAAAATTCAAAACCCAAGACTGTACGATGCCGTGCTTTATATTGAAGCGAATTACAGCAAAAATATAACCCTCTCTCACATAGCGGCTAATGCACAGTTAAATCACACTACCTTAACCGAGCTTATGAAGCAGGAATTTGGCTGTACCGCAACCCAATATTTAATGCAATATCGCATAACCGTTGCTAAAAAGCAATTAGCCTTTACCAAAGTGCCGATTAAGGATATTGCGGCTAGGGTTGGCTTTAAAACGGTACAGCATTTTGGTAGAATTTTTAAGGAGCATACAGGTTCATCTCCCGCCGAATACCGCAAACGTGCGGTGCAAAAGAGAAAGGATGAAATCAAATGAAAAAATTTTTATTAGTTATTGTTGGTATTTTATTAGTTTTAAGTTTATGTGGTTGTAAATCCACGTCTGTGGAAGAAAACAATAATTCTTCAGCACCGACTAACGAATCTACATATCCATTATTTTATGATATATCGGGTATAGAAAATTT
>JAZORK010000101.1:0-8486 GCA_045656485.1 Acutalibacteraceae bacterium
CCCTGAACTTAAAACCACTGCAAACGGCATTCCCGTTACTACGTTCTCAATTGCTGTTGACCGTAGATACCGTTCCGGTGAGGAACGTCAAACCGATTTTATAAATATTGTTGCTTGGCGTCAATCTGCTGAGTTTATTACTAAATATTTTAAAAAAGGTAATTTGATTGGTATCGAAGGTTCAATTCAAACCAGAAGATATCAAGATAAGAACGGCAACAACCGTACAATATTTGAAGTTGTTGCAAACAATGTGCAGTTTGTTGAATCTAAGAGAGATTCTGCTCCTGCAGTTGAAGGTGCATCATTCAGCAATGCCGATGTTGACGAGTTTTCTGAAATCGGCGGCGGCGACGATGATTTACCATTCTAATTTTATTTTATATTAATTGTAAGGAGGCTTTATAATGGAAGAGAGAAACGAAAGACCTATGCACAGAAAACCCCGTAAAAAGGTTTGTCATTTCTGTGTTGACCGTGTTGAAGCCATTGATTATAAGGATGTAGCTCGTCTTCGCAAGTACATTTCTGAACGCGCTAAGATTTTACCCCGCCGTGCAACAGGTACCTGCGCTGCTCACCAACGTGAATTGACAACCGCTATCAAGCGTGCTCGTCAAATCGCTTTACTCCCTTATGTTAATGACTAATAATTAACGCTTACGAGGTGTATCTTTAAGATATGCCTCGTTTTTTATAAATTTTCCAACCTTTTTATTACTCTTGTGTCTATATAATCGAAAGCGCTTTCAAGGAGAAAACAAATGACAAGACAACAAGCCGAAAAAATCACAACCGAATATTTAAACCGTATATTTGGCTTTGCTCTTAAAAGATGCAAGACTTTGCAGGATGCCGAAGATTTATCGCAAGAAATTGTTACAAAGATTTTTCACACCTTAGTAAAACGTGACGATATTGAAAATGTGGAAAAATTTATTTGGACAATTGCTCACAATAGCCTTAGTAACTATTACCGTGATAATAAACAGGGTTTTACAGGCATTTCGATAGACGAAATTTCGGAAATATTGGCGGATAACCGCACCAATTTTGCTACCGATTTAGAGTTGCGAGAAACTGTAGAAAAAATGCAAAGCGAAATCGCATATCTTAGCAAACTGCAAAGACGAATTTTGATAGCATATTATTACCATAATATGAAGCAAAGTGAAATAGCTGAAATGCTTAATATTCCTGTCGGCACTGTAAAATGGCATTTGTTTGAAGCTAAAAAAGAACTTAAAAGGGGTATGGAAACTATGCGTACATCAGGTGAATTAAAATTTAATCCTATAAAATTTAATTTTATCGGCATTTCTGGTATGCCGGGCAAAGACGGTAATTCAATTGTATTGTTAAATAGTGCGTTAGCACAGAATATTATTTACTCTGTTTTCAGACAATCAAAATCAATTGCCGAAATTGCGGAAGAACTCGGCGTTTCACCCGTTTATATTGAAAGTGAAGTTGAAGCACTCGAAAAATACGGTTATCTTTCTGAGAAAAACGGTAAATATTTATGTGAGGTTCTTTTGGGGGAACAAAGCAAAGAGATTAACCGTTTAGAATGTGAAATGTATAAAAGAGCGGCGGATATTTTCGCAAACGAAGTTTATGATAAAATGCAAAAATCGGGTCTTTTAGATGACGAAAAGGTTGTTTCGTGTAATCGAATAGCCGAAATTAAGGATGGTAAACCTGTTTTTGAGCAGGATAAAAACTTTATGCTTTGGGCGATTATACCTTTTATTGCAGCATTAAGCGGCGAAAACTTAGGTGAAAATAAAATCAAATTTGAAGACGTTGCCACAATACGCCCCGACGGCGGACACAATATTACCTATGCCGTGGTCGACAATCCTAATATTGCTCCGCCCGAATATGAACCCGACCTTAAATGCTGGTTTGGACCTTGTTATAGCAGTGACGAAAATACGATTTTATGGCTTATAGATTCCATGTGGTCAATTAAGCGTTTGAAAGCTACAGAATATTTTGTTGATGTCGATCGAGTAAGAGCGCTTTTGCATAGATTTTTAATAGGTGAAAATTTAAGTTCGGCGGAGTATGCAATGTTATCCGAAAAAGGTCTATTAAGGGTGATAGATAACGAAAACGGATTTTTCTCTAGTCTACAGGCGGGTTGGGTTCACGGACAAAAGGGAAAGGATGCCCTTATTAAAAAAGGTGATGAAATTAGAGAAAAGTATAAAGATACTTTAACTGAAATTGCAAAGCCATATATTGAAGCAGTGCTTGCAGATACACCCGAACATTTAAGAAAGGTGCGGGCATTTGGATTACAATATGTTTTCTCATCAAGCGGAATTTTCATTTTGTATTGTATAAAAAATCTTTTGGCAAGCGGTAAATTGACTTTACCTACCGAAGAACAAAAGAAAGCTCTAACAATTATTGTAGCCCACGAATAATTTGCAACCGCCATAAGACAACTGCTTGTGGCGGTTTTGTAGAATTATATCAACAAATAGTTTATTGATTTCTATATAGGATTTATGGTATTCTTTTAAAGCGGGCTGGAAATTTAAGAATAGATAAAAAATACTTAAATTCAGACAAACAATGCTACTTGTAGTGAGGGCTACAGGGTGGTATAATTTGTATGCTACACAAACAAGATAATATTTTTACAATGCGGGATAATATTTTAAGCAAAAGGCGTTGCCCTTATTAGCTCATACCGTGTTGTGGGAATGTTTGTGTAGCAGCAAAACGAAGGGAACGCTTTTTCGGTGTGTTCCTATCATGGAGCACACTTTTTTATTTTTTGTATTGTCGGTCGGTGTTGGCAAAACAAAAAATAGTGGCTAAGGCTTACAGCAACCCAACTGTTACGCCTTGTATGGAGGTACAAATGAAAAAAAGAAAAAATCAAAAAGAAAAAAAGGAGAAGCTGAGCTTTAAAAAGACCTTGTCGAACAATCTTTTCGCATTAAAAGCGATTTGGCAAGGCTCGCCGAGTTATTTGATAATCTATTTGGGCTCATCCTTTGTTTATGGTATTTTGGGCTTTTTAAGCGGCACATACCTTTTGCAAAAAATCGTAAACGAAGTGTCAAACGCCGGTAGTATTGACGGTATTATAGATTATACTATTGCGCTATCGGTGGTTTGTCTTGTGTGTTATACGGCACTTCATTGGTATTGGAATGTTGGGTCTTTACGGGCTACAAGAAAAATTGCTGCTGATATTGAAAAAAGGCTGTTCAGGCAAGCGGCAAAGGTAGAACTTGCCTGCTACGAAACGCCCTCGTTTTACGATAAATACGTTCGTGCGATGGACGAAGCCTATAACCGTATGATTAACGTTATGAATTCGCTTGACCGCCTTATTCATAAAATGATTTCACTCGGTGCTAATTCGCTGTTGCTTTTTATCATTGACCCGTGGTTGATTTTATTTGGGCTTTTCCCGTTGTTGCTCGGCTATTTCAGAAGACTTGAAAACGTAGCAAAGCACGATTTTGAAGTTGAATTAAAGCCCATAAACCGCCGTAAAGATTACGTTAAGCGAACCTTTTACTTGGGTGAATACGCTAAAGAAATGCGTATTGGCGGTATGTATGCAAGCCTGCTTGCTGATTTAAAGGACACCTTTAAGCAATTTAAGGTAATCCTTAAAAAATACGGTTTTAAACGTATGATTTATATGTATATAAGAACCACAGGGCTTGAAATTGTTACGATTTTGGGCGCAACACTTTATGCTGTTTGGAGTACAATGTGCCGTGGCACTATGCAGGTTGGCGACTGCCTTGTAGTGCTAAGCTCTATTGGTACATTTTCTTATATGCTTAGTGACCTTGTGCAAAACTTGGCTGAATTTGGCGAACACGCCCTATTTTTAGATGATGTACGCTTTTTCCTTGATTACACACCTAAAATCCTTGATGGCGACAAGGCTTTACCTGAAAAATCGGGCGACTTAGTGGTTAAAAACCTTTCATTCAGGTATGAAGGCTGTGAAAAAGACATACTTAAAAATATTAGCTTTACTTGGGCCAAGGGTGAGCGAATCGCCTTAGTTGGTAGCAACGGTTCTGGCAAGACGACACTTGTAAAGTTATTGCTTCGCCTTTATGACCCAACAAGCGGTGAAATTAGTCTTAATGGTCAAAATATTAAAGACTTTAAGGTGAACGATTACCGTGAGCAATACAGCACAGTTTTTCAAGATTTTAAGGTATTTTCACTTAATATTAAGGAAAACGTACTGCTTAGAAAAACCGAAAGCGGCGATGACGAATTGGTGTTATCTGCCCTTAAGGAAAGTGGTATTTATGACAAGATTTCAACCATAGAAAACGGTCTCGATGCCATTTTAACCCGTGAGTTTGACGATAAGGGCGTTAATCTTTCGGTGGGGCAACAGCAAAAGTTATCTTTGGCGCGTGTTTTTGCGACCGATACACCCTTTGTTATTCTTGATGAGCCATCAAGCGCACTAGACCCCATAGCCGAGTATGAAATGTTTGAAAATATGATGCGTGCTACTAAGGGTAGAAGCGTTATTTTCATTTCGCACAGGCTTTCTTCGGCGGTTTTGGCAGATAGGGTACTCCTAATGGACGGCGGCGAAATTGCTGAATGTGGCACCCACGCTGAGCTAATGCAACGAGGCGGCAAATATGCCGATATGTTCCACAGACAAGCCGAAAACTATTTAGGAAGCGAGGTGCAAGGCAATGAGTAAAAAACCAAAGCAAAAGCTATCCTCGGTTTTAAAAAATAATCTATATATGCTTGGCATTATTGCCCGATATATACCTGCGTACTTTGTTTTGCGTATGCTTCATGGCGTACTTTACGGCGTGATGGATTTTGTATCTACATATTTTAGTTACCGCTTACTTAATCAGGTGAGTGATGGTGGAAGTTTTACAAAAGCGGCAATTATTATAGGTTTAATGGCTTTGTTTAACTTTGCGTTTTATCTTTTTGATATTTGGTTCCGTGAGCTTCACGACCCTGCAGAGAAGCAAAAGCTGCACCTTAGAATGCATAAGGAGTTATTTGAAAAATCCTTAACCCTTGACCTTGCTTGTTTTGACGACCCTGAGTTTTATAACGATTTTGTGTGGGCTATGAACGAGTCTGATACAAGGGCTATGGAGGTTATGGGCAGCATTTCGATGCTTACGCACAACCTCATTGCTTCGGTTTCGATTTTATCCTTGTTATTTACAATCGATCCTTTGGTAGCGGTAATTCTTCTTGTTTCGGCGGCTGTAACTCTTGTTTGTAATATTATCGGTAACAAGATGCAATTTGAATTTCAAAAAGAATTCAAGCCGCTTGATCGTAAAAAGGCTTACATAAACCGCGTTTATCATTTGGCTGATTATTCAAAAGAAATTCGTATTAGTCAGGCTAGTGACCTTTTGATGAACGAATATGATGAGAATACCAGGAAAATTGTTGATGTTGATTTAAAGTACGGCAAAAAATTCTTTGTTTTCTACGGTCTTGGTTGGAACACTCTCGGTCAGTTGGCGTTTTTTGGTGTGCTTTTATATATGGTATTTGGCCTTAAAAACGGCACAGTTGATGTCGGCTCATTTGCGGCAACTACAGGTGTTGTTTGGCGTATTCGTTGGAAATTAATAAGCTTGTCAGAAATTCTTTCAAAGTTTGTGGGACATTCGCTCTTTATTGAAAAATACCGAGAATTTTTACGCTTTGTGCCCGAAATTAAGGACGGCGAAACCGAATTACCTAAGTTCGAAAGTTTGGAATTTAAGGATGTAAGCTTTAGTTATGATTTTGCTTCGCATCCTAAGTATAAATTCCACGAAAAAGACTACGAGCCACCCAAAACCGACAGCGGTAAATACGTGCTTAAAAATATTAATTTAAAGCTCACAGCAGGGGAGAAGATAGCTATTGTTGGCTATAACGGTGCAGGTAAAACCACACTAATTAAGCTAATGATGCGCCTTTACGATGCCACAAAGGGCGAAATTCTTTATAACGGCAAGAATATTAAGACTTATGAGCCTTCCGCTTACCGCCAAAAAATCGGTACGGTTTTCCAAGATTATAAAATCTTTGCGGCAACGGTGGCGCAAAATGTTAAAAACGGTATTTATGATGAAAAAACCGATAGGCAAAGAGTTATTGCGGCGCTTGACAGTGCTGATTTTACCGAAAAACTTTCGAGCCTTAGTAACGGTATTGACACCCATTTAACCCGTGAATTTAACGACGAAGGCACTAATCTTTCGGGTGGTGAAGCACAAAAGGTGGCAATTGCCCGTGTTTTTGCAAAGGATTTTCCCATTGTTATTATGGATGAGCCTTCAAGCGCACTTGACCCAATGGCTGAATATAATCTTAACCAGTCGATTCTTAACAATACTAAGGATAAAGCTGTTATTTTTATATCTCACAGGCTTTCGACAACACGTATTGCCGATAAAATCTATATGTTCGCAGACGGTGAACTTATTGAACAAGGTTCTCACGAAGAACTTTTGGAGCAAAATGGCAAATACGCCGAAATGTTCCGAATGCAGAGTGAAAAATATAAGGAAGATTATAAATAGTCTATAAGTTTCATAAATAACTTTCAAAAAACAGTAACAGTCAAGGAATTTACCTTGGCTGTTACTGTTTATAATAAGAAAAACCCTGTCAGGTTAGCCTGACAGGGTTTTGTATTAGGTTTTATTGTTTACCGTAAAGTTCAACCAATTTTTCAAGATGAGCACGACGAGCCTTTGCAGCTTCACTTGCCTGTTCGAAGAGGGCTTCAGCACGATCGGGGAAGGAACGTGTGAGTGAAGAGTAACGAGCTTCGTTCATGTTGAATTCCTTATAGTCGCCAGTAGCAGGCTTGCTATCGAGTGAGAAAGGATTCTTTCCTTCAGCCTTGAGAGCAGGGTTGTAACGGAACATATCCCAGTAACCTGCAGCAACAGCCTTACGCATTTCGTTCTGGCAGTTAACCATACCACCCTTAATAGAGTGCATTTCGCAAGGTGAGTAGCAGATGATGATTGAAGGACCGTTGTAAGCTTCAGCTTCCTTAATAGCCTTAAGGGTTTGGTTAGGATCAGCACCCATAGCAACTTGTGCTACGTATACATAACCGTAGGACATAGCGATTTCAGCAAGACTCTTCTTGTTGATTGCTTTACCTGCAGCTGCGAATTGAGCAACCTGACCAATGTTAGAAGCCTTAGAAGCTTGTCCACCTGTGTTGGAGTAAACTTCGGTATCGAATACCATGATGTTTACGTTGTCGCCGGTAGCAAGAACGTGGTCAACACCGCCGAAGCCGATGTCGTATGCCCAACCGTCACCACCGAAGATCCAAATGGACTTCTTAGCGAGGTATTCTTTCTTGTCAAGGATAGCGGGAGCTGTGGGGCAACCTGCAGCAGCAGCTTTTTCGATTTCAGCGATAAGAGCATCAGTAGCAGCAGCGTTCTTGTTGGTATCTTCAGCAGTTGCGAAGAATGCATCAGCAGCAGCCTTGAATTCAGCAGAAGCCTTATCAGAATCAGCCATTTCCTTGATTTGAGCCATTAAGCCATCACGGATAGCTTTTTGACCAAGGTACATACCGTAACCGTGTTCAGCGTTATCTTCGAAGAGTGAGTTAGCCCAAGCAGGACCTTGACCCTTAGCGTTAACGGTGTAAGGTGATGTAGCAGCAGGACCACCCCAGATTGAAGAACAACCTGTAGCGTTAGAGATGTACATCTTATCACCGAAGAGCTGTGTTACGATACGAGCATAAGCGGTTTCAGCACAACCAGCACAAGAGCCTGAGAATTCGAGTAAGGGCTTCTTGTATTGTGAAGTGATGAGGTTAGCGTCACTAGCAAGACCTTCTTTTTCAGTTACGTTAGCTACGCAGTAATCGAATACTTCTTGCTCAGCGAGTTGAGATTCTTGAGAAACCATCTTGAGTGAGTTTGTGGGACATTCGCCAATACAAACGCCGCAACCCATACAGTCAAGCGGAGAAACAGTAAGAGTGTAAGAGTAGCCCTTGTTTGTAGCTAACTTTTCCTTAACTGCAACCTTGGTTTGAGCAGGAGCAGCAGCCTTTTCTTCAGCGTCGAGAGCGAAAGGACGGATAGTAGCGTGAGGACATACGAATACGCACTTGTTACAACCGATACATGTTTCGTTGTTCCATTCGGGAACTAAAACAGCAACGCCACGTTTTTCGAAAGCAGAAGCGCCTTGTTCGAATGAACCGTCAGCATGGTCGATAAATGCAGAAACGGGGAGAGAGTCACCGTTCATAAGGCCAACAGGCTTCATGATGCCGTCAACCATCTTAACGAGCTTAGAAGCATCAGCGTTGTCAGCAACAACTGCTTCGTCAACAGCGTTAGCCCAATCAGCAGGAACGTCAATCTTAACGTAAGCGGTAGCACCTGCGTCGATTGCCTTTTCGTTCATTTCAACGATTTCTTTACCCTTCTTCATGAACTTCTGAGCTTTTT
>JAZORK010000102.1:0-1258 GCA_045656485.1 Acutalibacteraceae bacterium
GATCCAAGAGAAGAGTAGCTTCTCTTAAAGATTCGTGATTCGAGAACCGTGAATTGTGAATCGATATTAAAAAATTACGGTTCACGAGTCCCTATTCACGACTCACGTTAATAGAAAAATAAAAACGTAAAGGAAATAAAATTATGACAGTAAAATTTGAAGGACAAGATAGACGCGAAGCTACTCTTAGAAAAGTTTTACCTGAATATGGTTTCAAAAACTTGGAAGAAGCTCGTGATTTATGTCTATCAAAAGGCATCGACGTTGATGCTATTGTTAAAGGTATTCAGCCTATCGCATTCGATAACGCATCTTGGGCATACACTTTAGGTGCAGCTATCGCTATTAAAAAAGGAATCAAAAACGCAGCTGACGCAGCAGAAGCAATTGGTTTAGGCTTACAAGCTTTTGCGATTCCAGGTTCAGTTGGTGACAGAAGACAAGTTGGTATCGGTCACGGTAACTTAGCAGCTATGCTACTTAGAGAAGAAACTGACTGTTTCTGTTTCTTAGCTGGTCACGAATCTTTTGCAGCTGCTGAAGGTGCAATTGGTATCGCTAGAAACGCTAACAAAGTTAGAAAATCACCTTTAAGAGTTATCTTAAACGGTCTTGGTAAAGACGCTGCTTATATTATTGCTAGAATCAATGGTTTTACTGCTGTTGAAACTGAATACGATTTCAAAACCGGCGAATTAAAAATCGTTAAAGAAACTCCATTCTCTGATGGCGAAAGAGCTAAAGTTCGTTGCTACGGTGCTGATGACGTTTCAGAAGGTGTTGCAATCATGATTAAAGAAGGTGTTGATGTTTCTATCACTGGTAACTCAACTAACCCTACTCGTTTCCAACACCCTGTAGCTGGTACTTACAAAAAATGGTGTTTTGAAAATAATAAAAAATACTTCTCAGTAGCATCAGGTGGTGGTACAGGTAGAACACTTCACCCAGACAACGTTGCTGCGGGTCCAGCTTCTTATGGTATGACCGATACTATGGGTAGAATGCACGGTGATGCTCAATTTGCTGGTTCATCTTCAGTTCCTGCTCACGTAGAAATGATGGGTGTAATCGGTATGGGTAACAACCCAATGGTAGGTGCTACTGTAGCAGTTGCAGTTGCTATCGAAAACGCATCTAAATAATTATTCAATAATAGAAGAAAAAAAGACCTCTTCTTTTGAAGAGGTCTTTTTTATTAAAATAATTTTCTTAAAAATTTTATAAACTTATTTTCTTTTTTCAAAAACGCAGGTCT
>JAZORK010000103.1:0-4529 GCA_045656485.1 Acutalibacteraceae bacterium
AGGGTAAGCTTGTGGTGGGCGTTACCGAATTTGAGCCAATGCCATATAAAGAAAATGGCGAATGGACTCGTGGTGATGTCGAGTTTGCCAAGCTTTTTGCTAAGAAAAAGCTAAAAGCTGAGGTTGAATTTGTGGAAATTACGGCAAGTGAGCGTTTCGAAAAACTACAAAAGGGCGAAGTCGACTGCGTGTGGACAGGTATTACCGAATTACAAGGTCAAGCTGCTAGTTTTTCAGACCTTTATGTAAAAAGTGCTCAAGTACTTGTTATGAAGGCTGACCGTGTTAATGATTATAATGACGGTTATGAGATTAAGGATTTAAAATTTGTTGTAGAGGAATCCTCGGCAGGTGCTTTTTATGTTATAACCCGCAACAGTTTTCGCAATGTAGAAACGGTAAAAACTAAAAAAGAGGCATTAGATATGGTAGCAAGCGGTAAAGCCGATGCAACTGTTATAGATTATGCCATAGCAAATGCGGTTACAGGCGACGGGAAAGAATATGCTAACCTTGGCATAGGTTTTGATTTTTCGGCTGAAGGTTATAGTGTTGCTTTCCGTACCGACTCAGATATGGCGGCAATTCTTAATGAATTTATAGCCGAAGCCAAGGATAATGAGCTTACAAAGCTTGCCAATAAGTACGGTTTAACCTTAAATTAGAATTAGAACTGTGAGTTTTGCACAATACTTTACCACTTTAGTTATATAAAGTGACAAAGTTGGTCGAATTTACAAAAAACACTTTACAAATTTAGTTTGGTAAAGTATAATAGCAACATCGACAAAAAATCAAACTAAAAAGAGGTAATTAAAAATGAAAAAATTATTAGCACTTATGTTAGCACTTGTAATGCTTTTCTGCTTTGCAGGTTGCGGCACCGAAAAAGAAGTTGTTACTGTGGGTTACACCATTTACGAACCTATGAACTACTTAGATGCTGACGGTAAGCTTATCGGTTACGATACTGAACTTGCTGAGAAGGTATTTTCTAACTTAGGTTACGAAGTTCTTTTCCAAGAAATTGTTTGGGAAAATAAATACACCGACTTAAACTCCGACACTATTGACTGTGTATGGAACGGCTTTACTGCTAACACCGCTGATGATGACGGCGTTGCTCGTGCAGACAAGGTAGATTTCTCTTACAATTATATGGAAAATCTTCAAGTTGTAGTAGTTAAAAAGGATGCAGGCATCACTAAGGCTGAAGACTTAAAGGGCAAGTTTGGTGTTGCTGAAAGCGGTTCTGCAGGCGAAGCTTATGCAAAGGGCTTTAAGGATATTTCCTTCAAAGGCTTTACAAAGCAAACCGACTGCTTGACTGAAGTTAAGTCTAAGACTGCTGATTTCGCTGTATTAGACGCTCAGCTTGCTAAGAGCTATTGCGGTAAGGGCGACTACGCTGACCTTGTAATTGTTGACGGTCTTGAAAGTGATGTTGAATATTATGCAATCGGCTTTAAGAAGGGTAGCGAGCTTACTGCAAAGGTTAACGCTGAGCTTGAAAAGCTTGCAGCTGACGGCACAATCGCAGCTTTGGCTGAAAAATACGGTGTAACAAATACCGCTATTAAGGATTTTGCTGACCAAAAGAAATAATTAAAATATTAGACGGTGTGGCAGGTCTATAGCCTGCCACACTTTTTGAGGTAATAAAAATGTCTTTTTCAGAGGTAACTCTATTTCTTCTCGACGGATTTAAAATATCCCTGCTTATTTTTGCAGTAACCCTTGTTTGTGGTATTCCGTTGGGACTCCCAATAGCCTTTTGTTCTATGAGCCGCTTTAAAGCGGTTAAAAGTGTTTCTAAGGTAATTGTGTGGATAGTGCGCGGTATACCCTTGATGCTGCAAATATTTATTATTTATTATGTGCCGGGGTTATTGTTTGATTTCCCTGTGTTTAGCCAAATAGATAAATATATGTACATAAATTACGGTATTGCCGATGCGGGACGAATTGTGGCGGTGCTTATTGCGTTCACCCTTAATTACGCCTGCTATTTTTCGGAGATTTACCGTGGTGGGATTGAAAGTCTGCCTAAAGGCCAGTACGAAGCGGGTTATGTTTTGGGTCTTACTAAATCCCAAATTTTTAAGAAAATCATCTTAAAGCAGGTTATTAAGCGCATTGTTCCCCCAATGTCTAACGAAATTATTACACTTATAAAGGATACCGCCCTTGCTAACTGTATTATGGTTTGCGAAATCATAAAAAATGCAAAAGAACTCGCTGCAACAAAGGCGCTTGTTTGGCCGCTTTTCTATACGGGTGTGTTCTATTTGCTGTTTGTTGGTATACTTACAATAGTTTTGGGCAAGTTGGAGAAAAAACTTGATTATTTTAGAGGTTAAGCTATGTCGGTTTTAGAGGTTAAAAATATAAAAAAGACTTTCGGTAAAACCGAGGTTTTAAAGGGTATAGATTTCACCCTCGAAAAAGGCGAGGTATTGTCGATTATCGGCTCTTCGGGTAGCGGTAAAACTACCCTGCTTCGTTGTATCAATTTTTTAGAATTTGCCGAAGAAGGCACAATTTGGGTTGACGGCAACCAAATTTTTGACGGCAGTGCTGAAAAGAAGTTAAGCGATGCCGAAATTCGCCAAAACAGATTGCATTTTGGTCTTGTTTTTCAGTCCTTCAACCTTTTTCCGCAATACAGTGTGTTAGAAAATATCACCTTAGCACCAAATCTTTTAAAGCTTGGCACTGCGGAAGAAAACAAGGCGCGTGCTTTGAAACTGATTGACCGTGTAGGTCTTAGTGATAAGATTAATTCCTACCCTTGTCAGCTTTCGGGCGGTCAGCAACAGCGTGTGGCTATTGCAAGGGCTTTAGCGCTCAATCCCGATATTCTTTGCTTTGATGAGCCTACATCGGCTTTAGACCCCGAGCTTACAGGCGAGGTTTTAAAGGTTATAAAGGGGCTTAAAAGTAAGGACAGCACCATGATTATCGTAACACACGAAATGGAATTTGCTAAAAATGTTTCGGACAAGGTTATATTTATGGCGGATGGTGTTATCGAAGAGATGGGCACGCCGGAGGAGATTTTTGAAAATCCACAATCCCCAAAAACCAAGCAATTTTTAAGCAAATCTTTAGAAGAATTTTAGGTGGAATTATGTCGACTAAAAAAGTAACAAGTGATATGATTCAAGAAGTATATAATTTATTGGCAAGCATAGATTCTCCACGTGATATTGAAATTTTGTTTGCCGACCTTTGCACAAACAAGGAAGTTGAGCAAATGGCTCAGCGCATTACGGCGGCAAAACTTTTGATGCAGGGTAATACTTATAATCAGGTTATCGAAAAGACTGATATTTCTTCCGCCACCTTGAGCCGTGTTTCTCGCTGTGTGCAGTACGGCGAAGGATATAAAAAGTTTATAAAGGTAGAAAAATAAAAGTAGCCGAGAGTAAAAACTCTCGGCATTTTGTTATTTAAGGGCGTTTTTTTGGCGATTAGTAGTTATAAGGGTGTTAGCGCCGGTGTAATTAAATTCTTTAGCCATTAACAAAAGGGCTATAAATTTGACTGTTGTAAAGGCGAAATATAGCGTAGTTGGGTTGCCATCTATTTCTAAATCCCTTTTATTGAGTAAGCGTAGGTCTAAAAGGTCTTGCAATACCTTTTCAAGCCGTTCTTCTTTAATTTCACAAGCATCGGCCAGCACTTCGGCTTCGAATGCGTAATTGCACTTCTTTGTGTGTAGGAACAATGCGGCACGCATGGTATCGGGAGAAGAAAGCTTTTCAAATATTTTTCTCATTTCTTCTCCGTCGCCGATAACTTTGGTATAGCTGTCGTCATATTCAGGGAAAATAGAAAAGAAGGGTGATTCGCCGTTTGAAACTAAGGTGAAGCCTTGGTCTTCGATTATAAATGAGGACCGCTTTAGGGTATTAATTTCATCGGGTGAGTAGGTAGTATCAAATTTCGTTAAAGCGTTATAAAGACCCTTTTCAACCTGCCAACAAATATCCCGCGCAACGTGAAAACGCTGTTCGGCTGGAGTGTTATCAAGAAGGCTTATCACACGCTTTGAAACGTCATCCATTGAGCAGGCGTTATTGCCGAATAAGGTGTCAATAGAAGTGCCGAGAGCGGCGCTTAAAGGTGCGAGAAGTGAGCAATCGGGGTAGGTTTCGCTAGTTTCCCATTTGGAAACCGCCTGTGCCGAAACACCAAGCATCTCTGCTAACTGTTCTTGTGTTAGATTTTTTTCTTTTCTAAGTTTTTTTACATTTTGAGAAAAAGTCATTTTAGTTTTCACCTCGTATCATTTTGCTGTAGTCGTGATAGCTATAATTGTAGCGGTTATTCGAATGCATTTTTTGATAAGCGATTGAAATTAGCGCTAAAATAAGTCCGTCACCAAAAACGTCGTAAATATACACATCCCTGTCTTTTAAATGGGCTTCACGCTTTACACCCATCTCCAATTCTACGCATTTTTCTAATATGGTTTCAACCTTTTTAGCATCCACGCCTGTGTTGTTTTTACGGTACTACACGGT
>JAZORK010000104.1:0-2433 GCA_045656485.1 Acutalibacteraceae bacterium
ACTTGTATTGCTGCTTCACACCGCCCAACACCTGACCCGTGAAGGTGTGGGACTAAGGCATTTGTGCGACTGGGCAGTTTTTGTCAATGCCTTTAGCGACTCACAGTTTGAAACTTTATTCAAAGCAGAATTAAAGGCTACTGGTCTTTGGCAGTTTGCAAAAATCTTAACTCAGTTCGCCATAATATTCCTTGGTTGCCCCCCAAA
Organism: Acutalibacteraceae bacterium; assembly: GCA_045656485.1. Classification (GTDB taxonomy): domain Bacteria; phylum Bacillota; class Clostridia; order Oscillospirales; family Acutalibacteraceae; genus UBA737. The sequence continues at coordinate 208 of JAZORK010000104.1, forward strand.
AAGCTGGTGTGGCAAAGCCAATACGTCAGTTTTAGAAGGGTTGCTTTATGATGTTTTTTCGGGCGGTAACTTTGGCAAAAAGGATTTTAGCCGTTATCAGCACATTAAATATATTGCCGACCGTAACGAAGATAACACCGTAAAATCCCCCTTGAAACAGCTTTTTAGCAATATTGTCGCAAAGGCGAAATGCGAAAGCTTTGTTAAAAAGATACCCTTGCTGTTGCCCCTTGGTATAGTTTGTGTTGCATTTAAGTATTTATGGCTAATTATTACAGGCAAGCGCAAAATGGATAATAAAACACTTATTAAAGGCGCACTTGACCGAAAAGAACTATACGATAATTTCAAACTCTTTAAGTAAAAAAAATAACACCCGTTCGTTTGAACGGGTGATTTTTCTTAATATCCAATATATGGTGCGGGGTTAACCTGTCTACCGTTTTTGAGAATTTCGAAATGCAAGTGCGGACCTGTTGAACGGCCTGTATTACCCAAGGTTGCAACTTGTTGACCTTGAGTTACTGTTTCGCCCTTTTTAACACACAAGGCGTGTGCGTGAGCATAACGGGTTTGGTAGCCGTTACCGTGGTCGATTACCACAGCATAACCGTAGTTGCCGTCCCAGCCTGAAAATGTAACTTTACCGCCCTTTGCGGCAAAAATTGGTGAGCCTGTATCGCCTGCAAAGTCGATAGCCTTGTGATTTCTGCCATCGCCCCAGAAAGCCGATATCATTTTAATATGACCCCTATTCATAGGTCTTATAAAGCCTGCTGATTTTGCTTCAGCTATAGCGGTAGCTTGAGCTCTCGAAATAGCGGTACCCTTTACAACAACCTCTTGCACAGGTTCTTTTGTAATTTTTCTTGAAACAAGTGTAGTTGCGGTTTCTTTACCGTTAACAGTTTCTACAACGGTGGTTTCGGTTTTGCGACCCTTTACACCTTCGGTTTTAACGGCACTATAGCCACGTGTTTTTTCCTTGGTGTAAATTACCTTTGTAGTATACTTAACGGCTGATTCTTCGGTAACGGTTGAAACAGTTTTAACCTTTAATTTGCCAACCGCTTTTTTAACCTCGGCAGTAGGCTTAACTTTACCTGCTATGCAGTAAACGTCGCTAATTTCAACATTATCAATAAAGGTAGAATTGTTTTTAGCATCCTTAACATAATATTTGCAAAGTGCTGCGTCAACAATACCGCTAAGTTCATCACGCTGAGCGTATAAAACCACTTCACCGTTAACCTTTAATGCCGAAGAAAAAGCAATATCTTCGGTATTTTCGATTATAGCATCGGCAAGGGGCTTACTTTGGCTTAAATTTTGAGCCAAGGCAAAGGTTAAAGTATATTTTGGGGTTGCGATAACGTCTTCCCCATTGCCGCCGGCAAGATTTTCGAGTACATAATCCTTTGCGTCCTCAAAAACTGATTTGCTGCCGACTACTGCAATATTTTTACCCGCATATTTAACATTAAAGCCTAATGTTATACCGCAAGATACAATACAAACCACAAGTGAAAGCACTGCAACCAAGCAAAATGCGGAAAATCTAACTAATATTCTATTGTTATTCACGAATTTGCAAGTCTTTTGGTAGACTTCTTTAATCAAATCCTTTAAAATAACAGTCACTTCCTAACGAATAAATTACAATTTGTAACATTTACGAGTCTTATTATAACAAAAAGGTTACAAAATTGCAACCTTTTTTTAATATTTTTTTAACTTTTAACTGTTTTATACAAATGTAATTACGCCGTTACGCTATAATTTAAACCAAAACATAAAAAATAATTGCAAAAAACTGAAATGGGCTATATACTGATGTATATAGCCCATTTTTACTAAGGAGAAACCCTTATGGCAAAAAAAACTGAAAACTATCTGGATTATATCCCTGCTATCTCCCCTCGCAACACCTGGGATGTAGACGAAGATGACGGCCTTGTGACTGTACATATGGTGCACCGCGGCTTTTATGCTGCCATTGCCCAGAAATTCTTCCACCGCCCCCGTGTAAGCCATATCCATCTCGATACCAACGGCAGCTTTATCTTCCGCCATATCGACGGGAAACGCACCGTAGAGGATATTGCCCAGTTGGTAAAGCGCGAATTCGGCAAGGATGCCGAACCCCTTTACGACCGCCTTGTCAAGTATATGCAGATCCTTTACGACAACAAGTTTATCTACTATGTGGGAAAGGGTAAAATGCCC
>JAZORK010000105.1:0-1112 GCA_045656485.1 Acutalibacteraceae bacterium
ATCTCCATGTTGCCGTCCGGAGACGTCATGGTCTGGACATCTGTCACAGGACCGTTCTTTGGTGCGCAGGCAAACACGATGGCCGCCGCAGCAATTGCTGATAGGATTCTTTTCATTATAGTACGGGCACAAAAACGAAGCGTACAATGCGGGTGTAGTGTCTGGAATGGTTAAACCTCTTTGTTTTCAGTGAGTTATGCGTGTTTTGGTGTTGAGGCTCGTTCAAAACGAAGTGTACGATTTCTTTAATTTGCTTTAATCAGGCTTTAATTTTGATGAGGCTGGTGTTTAATTGGGCTTGTGGTACCGTTAAACGCAGCTTTAATTCGCTTTAATTTACGGCGGTCAGATTGTCGGTTTTTCGGCTCTCTGGCTGCCTTTTTCGTGTGTAGTAGAGGAATATGCTTAAAACCGCCTAAAATGGCGTACAGCAAGGGTTTTGGGCTTGTTTTGGGGTGCTTTCGTGCGTGCGTAAGCGGGTAGGATAGAGGTGCGCCCTGAAATGGTGTTTGAATGGTGTTTAATGGGTGTTTAAGAAACCGTTAAATGGCGGTAAATGATGAGGCTGTTTTGGGTGCCGAAATAGGGTAGTAGGGTAGGGTGCAAAACCTGTCCGTTTCGTTCAAAAAAGGGGCTTGGGGTGTCAGTTGGGGTGTCAGTTGGGGTGTCGTTTGGGTGGGTGAATATTACCCCATAGCAGAAAAATAAGAGTGTGAAAGTGGTGTTTTTCGTGAAAATCTCCCCCTTTAATGTCTGAATAGATATAGGAAAAATATGCCTTAAAAATCGCTTAAGTTGTTGATAATGAGCGTTTAGGTATGTTTTTGTGATAAAAAATAAGGAAAAACAGCATATCAGCCCCATTTAAGGGCTGTTTAAGGGAGTTTATGGGGGAACGAGAGCCTGAACACATTTATCCTGCATTTGCAACGCCAGAAGTCCGGGCATCCGAGACATCTTTCCCCTTTTCTCGTTCAAGTTGTGCGATCCGTTCTTTTAGTCTGCCAATTTCTTCTGCTTGTTCGATAATCTTAATGTCTTTTTCTTTGATGATTTGAAGAAGTGCATAATTATTTGCGCTGTCCTGAGGAAAATAATCCGCTTTTTTCTTT
>JAZORK010000106.1:0-16339 GCA_045656485.1 Acutalibacteraceae bacterium
AGTTTCTAAGAAGTGTTTTTGAGAAAAGGAAACCTGTTGAGGTAACGTTAAGCACCGATGCTATGTAGAACAATACTGTCAATACTATAGCGATTTTCCAAGAGCCCATTTTCTTGTATTTCAAATCATCAAATGAATTGAATGGATGGAACGGAGAATTAAACAAGAGCTTAAGTTTCGGATTATTAATCAACTTCTTATCACGTTTGCGCAAATAACGGAAGAGTAAGAATATTAAAAGAACTATAACCGCCAAAATTACAACGATAATTGTGAAGTTATCAGCAACAAACTGAGAAATAATTTTGCTCCAAGCTAAATCGTATACTGAATAATCACAAGCGATTTCAGCCATTTCGAGTGATTCGTGGAGTTTACCCTGGTTATAGTAAACCATTGCAAGACCGCGGTAAGCAAGCTGACAGTTTCTGTTTTCAGAAAGAATTTGTTCCCAAAGCTTGCCCGAATCATCATAGTCACCCTTTAAGTATAGTGACTGAGCTTCTTTAATAAGGTTACCGTATTCGGTAGGCTCAAAAACTGTGAATGAGCAGCTATCAAAGTCAGCTACAAGAATATCTTCACCGTTAAGGGCAATAGCAACAGGCTTATCAAATATACCTAATTGGTTACCTTCTTCAATACCACCACCAAATGCTGACATTAAGTTACATTCAGAGTCGTAAACGTAAATCTTACCATGACCAACTTCGAGTGCATAGATGTAACCGTTATCATCGGTAACGATAGAGTCCATACTCTGAGGTGCAGCACCGTAAACGAAGCTTGTTTCAAGGAAATTTACTGCAGCTGACGAAAAAGTTTTACCATCCAACTCTCTTTTATAAAGGATATTCTCACCGTTATGGGTAATCTTTTTGATTTGACCATATTCGACTTCTTCAGAATACTGACTTGGATCTACCGCAGAAGTACAGGTTACCATATAACCGTCTGTATCAAAAGAGAAGTCAGAGAATGAATAAGGCAATGTTTTAACCTTGAAATTTTGCTTCTCTTCCGTGCTTGTTATACGATCCCAAAGATATGAAAGCGCATCTAAAGCATTGCTTTCTACAGTGTTAGGACCATAGAAGCCCATAAATTCATAATTTGGTTTGAAAACTAAAGCACCATAGTAACAACCAAGAGATAAAACATAAATATAATCATGTTGGTCTCTTGCTATAGAAGTAGGCTGGAAGTAAAAATCATCGGGTAATAAATCCGAAACAGGAGCCTCTATAGTAGTAATTAACTTACCTTTTTTATCAAGCATTAAAATGCGTGAATTTTTAGTATCGGAAATGTAGATGTTGCAATTTTTATCAGCATAAACGCCTTGAGCACCTGGAAAGTCGATAGGCTCGCCTTTTTTATCAACAACAACTATCTCTTTAACCTTATTGTAGGTTTTATTAATTTTGTAAAGCTTTGAAAAGTCACCGCATAAAAGCAATATTCCGCTTACATCAGAACAAAATAAATCGGTAATACCATTAAAGTTTTCTTTTAATCCAAGGGTTGCAGCATTGATTTCTGCAACAGGATAGTACATTTCCTTAGAAAGACGTTGTTCCTGTAAGTAACCCGGTACGTCAACCTTAATATAGGTTTCACTTGCAGCAGAAGCTGTAAAGGTTGATCCGAATATAACTAATATAAGAACAATACTTGCTATGATTTTCTTTAACAATGTGTTTAACCTTCCTCTCATAGTCAGATTAGCCCTTAATACCGGAACTACCCATGGTTTCTAATACGTTACTTTGTGTAACAAGGAATACAAAAATCGGCGGTAGCATTAATACAACTGTAACCGCCATCGCACTACCTTGACGTGCGATACCGCCCATAGCTATTGAGCTCATAACATATGGTAATGTTTTAAATTCTTCACTGAATACTGTACCAACGGGTACTATTGACCACATTGACTGGAATGAGAAGAGTAAAACTGTCATAATAGCGGGTTTCATAACCGGCATTACGATTCTCCAGTACATTCCAAATACGCCTGCACCGTCGATACGGGCAGCTTCAAGAAGTGCATCAGGTACACTTGCATCCATAAATTGCTTCATAAGGAAGCAGTTTACGGTAGAAGGTATTGCAGGAAGTATATATACCCAGTAGGTATCAATCATACCGAGTTTTGAGAAAATCAAATATTGGGGTACTGCAAGTGTTGTAGCGTTATAAAGCATCATTGTAGTAATGAGATTGAATACAAACTTGCTGCCCTTAATTTTTGACTTAGAAAATGTGAAGGCCGCCATTGAACCTGCAATAATTGAACAGATTGTTGTAACAATAGCAATAAACAAGCTGTTGAATACATAACGTGAAAGCGGAACTTCGAGGTTACTTAATAACGCAGGTAAAACCTTAAAGTTATTAAGTGTGGGACGTACAACATAAAACTTAGGTGGGAATATAAGTAATTCTTCCAAAGGTTTTAATGATGTAATTATACAATAGAACAACGGGAAAACGGTAAACAAGCCAAATAAAATCAGCATTGTAAAGTAACCTATATTTCCGGCTGTTGAACGGGTAAATTTTCTATACTGCGCATTCTTAGCCAAAATTTACAACTCCTAACTTTTATATTTAAAGAAAAATTTAAGTAAGCTAGCTATCACTCTTACCTACAAGGTTAAGCAATCCGCCGATTAAATAACGGAAAGTAATAATAATTGCAAATAAGATAACTGATAATGCCGCAGCATAACCCATTTCATAACGGGTGGTACCCACGTCACCTAAGTATTGAACCAATGTATCAAGTGAGTAATTAACACTGGGGTAACCAGCAAGTGTTGTCTGAAGAATACCCATTGAGAATGCTGTCTGAATTTGCATAACCGCACTAAACAAAAGGATTGTCTTCATCGAAGGCATTGTGATGTACCACAATTCGTGCCATCTTGTTTTAATACCGTCAATAGCGCCGGCTTCGTATAACTCAGCGTTAACGTTTTGCAAACCTGCAATATTAGCAAGGAAGGAAACGCCCATACTCATCCAGAGCTGAATAGCAACGATAAGAATAAAGTTGTAATTCGTATCCTGGAACCACTGAATCGGTTCGGTAATAAAACCAAAGCTTATAAGCAGGTTATTTATGTAAGCGTAACTACCACCCGAGAACATAATCTGGAAAATATATGTAGCGTTACTTGTAAGAGAAGGTACATAGAAGATAAAGGTTAAAAGTACACGAATTGCTCTTGGGAATTCGTTTATCATCCATGCCAATAAGAATGCTAACAAATAGCCGCCAGGGCCTACTAATATACCAAACTTAAGTGAGTTACCGAGAACCGTAAAGAAAAGTTCATCAGATGTAAACATTCTTATGTAGTTGTCGAAACCGATCCAAATTGGTGAAGAAACCATATCGTAGTCAAAGAAACTAAGAAATATGGAAGCTATAATCGGTATAACAGTAAACAAAAGGAACAATGCTACAAACGGTACCATAAATAAGTAAAACGATACGTCGTCGCTCATTATTCTCTTTTTAGTTAAGTTAGAACTTTTTTTCAAAGTTTTCGCCTCATTCCAAAATAATTATTATCCTCTATTGGTGTATTGTTGCCATTTTCTGGTAATTTCATTGTTGGCTTCTGTACCAAATTTCATAAGCATATCTTTAGTGTTTTTATCATCTTCTACAATGTTCCAATATGCTTGATAGATTGAACGTTGAACAATGTAACTACCGGGGTATTCGGGAATTTCGCTGACTTCTTCACGAGCTTCTTCTAAAGCTTCTAAAGCGCCGTCGTCCCAAGTAAGGTTTGCTAATGCTTCTTTATTTGAAATAGTTACACGACCTGCAGGACCTAAGATTGTTTCAACGTCGTTTGAGAATGCGTGTTGAACATCAGCACTGGTCCACCATTTAAGAAGTTCCCAAGCCTCATCGGCTCTACCGTTTTCTTCAGCCATTTTAAGAATTGAACAAGCTGTACCGTTACCTGCAGAAGCATGGCTAATTGAGCCATCCTCACGAACAGTACCGGGAATTTTTGTCATACCCCATAAACCGTCAATTTCAGGTGCAGCGATTTTTAAGGTTGTGTAAAGGTTGTATGTATTAATACCAATAGGTGTTGTACCTGTACGGAAACGGTTATAGAAATCCATTGTCTTAGGTAATTTAAGTTTGGTATAATAATTGGTCCATTTTTCAAATACTTCAGCTGATTCCGAATCAAGTAAAGTAGTAGACTGACCGTCTTCGGTGTAAAGACCCAAACCATGTTGTAATAACAAGCTCGGGAAAAGACCTGCGGTGGTAACACCGCTTGCTTGTGCAACATTGGGGTTAGCAGCGCTAGGCATACATACGTTCATATTGTTACGCATAAGCAATTTTGCCGCTAAATCAAATTCTTCCCAAGTTGTAGGAACCTCTATTCCAAATTCGTCAAGTATATCTTTACGATAGAAAAGAACATAGAAAGACTGAGTATCAGGTAAAGCATAAAGACCGTCTTTATACCAGTAAGGAATATCGGCGCCATCTGCGAAACGACTTAAAACTTCCTTATAATCCGGGAATTGTGTCAAATCGGTTAAAACACCACGCATTGCAAGGTTTACAGGCTCGGTACGGGGATGCTGTAACACAACATCGGGACCCTTACCTGAAAGAAGTTCTTGAACAACAGTTGCGTTAACGAGTTTTACATTAACCTTAATACCTGTTTTTGGAGTAAAATCTCTATCAAGTAAAGCCTTTAATACTTGTACCTGATCACGACCCCAGTTTACCCAAATTGTAAGTGTTTTTTCATCCTTACCGTTAAGCTCTTCTTCACCATAATCTGCAACAAATGAATTGAAGAATCTTTGGGTTGAGAACCATACTCTTTGGAAGAAGTTGCTCTTTGTAAAGGGTTTATCTCCAGGTGCAGATAATGATATTTTGTCAATCTGCAAAGGCATTGAGCGTAAATCTGATAAAACAGATGAAACCGCACAATAATTAGTGTAATACATTTTCTTATATCTATGTGCTTTAAACTTGTCATTAAGCATTTGCTTAATAGTTTGAAGCATATTCATAATAACTGAATAGTTAGAGCCGGATTTCTCACCAGTAATTTCAAGTAAGGTGTCAGCAGAATCTTGAAGAAGACTTTGAATATTGAGCATTCTTTCTTCCATATCGTCGATTTGCTTAAACAATTCATAGTCACGGTACATATCAACTGTTTCACCAGTGATTTTTGTAATGTCTATGTAAAGGTCGCTGAGTTCATTAACAGCTACAGTAAGCTTGGTACGTACAATAGACATATCCGAAGCGGTAACTGTCATAGAAATTTCGTGGCTACCTTCTGATAAGTAAATTAAGTAGGGATTTTCTTCATTATCCTGGAAGAAGCCCTGCTGCCAGTTGTCACCATATTTAAAACCAATGTTTTCAGCTTCTTTAAAGGGAGATACACCGTCGATTTTAAGGGTACGATAGCTCTTAGCACCGATAACCTTGTTTTGACGGAAAGAGAAACCTAACTGATAGTAACCAGCCTTAACTTTGGGAGTTGTCCAAGTAATTGTATCACCAATTTGATTCCAGTTATTACCGATAAAGTTTATAAGACGCTTATCAACACTATGAGGTGTAACATCGATAGAGCTTCTTTCAGAGCTACCTACAAGGAAGTAACTTGACTTGAACTCAGCATCTTCACCTTCTAAAATGATAGCATCGCCTTTATAGTATTCTGACTTATCCTTAGGTGCTATATAATTAGGAGCTAGTGCGGTTGCTGCAAATTTGAAATAGTCAACTGCAAATTTTCCTTTAATAGGAACAATTGTTACTGTATGTTCACCTTTAGTAAGGTTAACCATGAATTTTTCTGTTGCTTCTAATGCTTCGTCATAAGCTTCAGCATAAGCATATTTACCGTACAATTCTTGTTCGGGAACGTATTCATTACCAAGAGCGTCAGCATTTAAGCCTTCGCTATCACACCAGAAACGAGGGAATTCTAAATCCTTCATATTGGTGTAAAGGTATTTACCATCTATTTTAAGACCTATACGAATTTCGGCCATCTCATCATCTAATGCTTTATAAGACATACCGAGAGCATATAAGCCATCTTTTTCAACGTTAATATTAAAATCTACTGATTCTTTCTCAATAACTATGTCGTTTAAATCACAAACTACGTCTTTGGAAGAATATTCAGATTTTGAATATTTCGATAAATAAGCCGAATATGAATTTTTTCCTTTTGAAGTATTTACTGCAACATCTATTTCACCCTTTTCAGCAACAGTATCGGCCGTTGCTACCAAAAGGCTTGAAGTAATACAAGATATTACAACTAATATTGCGATTAAACTACGAAATGCTTTCCTTTTCAAAATCATCAATTCCTCATTATAATAAAGTCAAAATTAATAAAAATCTTATGAGTGGGAGAAAAGGTATTTCTACCCTTTCTCCCGACCCGATTAAGTTAAATTGCGGTATTATTTATACCAATAAACCTTTGATTTAGGTTCAAACTTAGCAAATGCCGCGATTGTATCTTCTTCACCGGTTGCTGTGTGGAAGTCAACACCATCTACAGGAAGAGTAAGATTATGTGCCAAGTTAGTGGTGGTACGCATGCTTTGCTTAATGTAGTAAGTATTATTTTCTCTTGCCCAACCGTTGTACTGTTCTTCAGTCTTCATACCGAATTTATAAATCATTCGGCCAGGGCAGTCGATTATATTATTTTTCCAATTTACGTTGATAAATTCGTTATCACTTGAACGGCCAAAGAATACACCGTCGATACCACGGTCACCACCGTCGTCAAAACGTGTACCCCAACCAAGAGATGTAAAGCGGCAAATGTTGTTTTCCATATACCAGTCCTTAAATCTTGAAGGTTCTAAGCCGTTTTCAGAGCCTTGTTCCCAATATTCGATATCGGCATTGTTAAATTCGAATAAGTTTTCAGAAATAACAATGTTGTCCATCTTAACAACGTTACCGCCTGCCTTAGACTGAGGTGTTACAGCAGAGTCAAAGGTTTGGTAAATCCAGTTGTGTTTCCATGTAAGGTCCCAACCACCTGTCCAAACTTCGATACCGTTACCGTAACGAACAGCACCATGCCAAGCACCGCCTACGAAACCGATTTCGCAGTTGGTAATAGTTATATGATGGTTTTGATATTCGCCGCGGATACCGCCTTCACCACAGTATCTAATACCAATGTTATCGATTGTTACATCGTGTACCTTTGTGGGAAGTTCAAAACGGATACCAGACTGTGAAAATTCAATAGACTCCCAAACTTTAGAAGGGTTGCCCTTATCACAGTAGAGATAAACAACTGTATTTTCAGTATCGCAGAAGAAGTCGGTATTTTTATTAAGGTCACCAATAGATGACTTCATATAACCAATTTCTTTACCTTGGTCAAAGAATGCACCACTGGCATAAGCATATAAATAGCTTGTTGTCCAAACGTTTCTCTTCTTGGTAGGTTTCCAAACAACAGAAGAGAAGTTTTTGGGAGAACCGTAGAACATAGGCTTGCTACCCTTACCGTAAGAACCGTAGGTGATGCCGCTTTGGCAATAGAAGGGTTCATAAATACGGAAGATGCAACCTCTTTCAAATAATACAGCATCGCCCTCTTCTAATACTAAGTCGCTAACACCCGCAAGGGTCTGCTTAGCAGTTTTAGGGGTTTTACCGTCGTTATCGTCGTCACCCGAGGTGGAAACATAGTAAACTTTACCTTTAATATCATAAATATCAAGAGTGTTTTTACTGTTTAAAATTTCATCACGTAACTTAATTCTTTCTTCTTCGGCATAGCCTACATAATTGAAAGCTAAGTTAGAGGGGTCGGCAACGGGCTTGATTTCGTAAAGGTCGGTTCTTGAAAGAGAACTGTCATAATCATAACCAACGTATATATCACCCTTTAAAGGATTAACGGGTTTTTTGTTTGAAGTGTCGCTAGTGGTTGGTTTCTTATCACTAGATGTATCTGCAGGAGTATCACTTACTGTATTATCCGGAGATTCAACTTCAGAAGAATCTTCAGACTCTACTTGTGATGAATCGTCAGAATTAACATCTGATGAATTGTCCGATTCGTTTTGTGATGATGTAACGGAAGAATTATTAGAAGAAGTGGGTTCATCATCTTTACAAGCGGCAAATGTGAGCATTGATAAAGCCATAACTAAGGCTAAAGCAACACAAACAATGCGTTTGTTAAAAATTTCAGAAAGCGTAATCTTTCTCATTTCGGCTCTCCTTTAATTATTTCTCAAGCTTTTGGATTTTTTCGTTATAATCCTTTACAATCTTATCAATAGTACCCTTGTTTGCATCAATAAAGCTCTTAACCTGGTCACCGGTTTGACCCATAATACCAGTGCTGTCTAAAGCTTTAATATCATCAGGATATACATATACGTAGTTTCTGTTTTCGTGGCTCATACACCAGTTATAAACTTCGAGGTTTTGTTTATTACAGAAGTATGTGCTTAATTCGTAGTTAGCACCATCAAGGAAGTATCTTAAGAAGTAAGGTACTGCTTCGGGGTTTTTAGCACCCTTGGTAATTGCATAAGCTTCAGCTTCGTTAAGACCTTGATTATACTTCTTAACGCTCTTAGGTGCAGGCATTGGAACTGCGTAAAGGTCGTTAGAGCTCTTAAGGCTACCGAAGTAAGAGTTCTTTCTTCTCATGTGAATAGAACTACCAATTGAGAAGAGACGGGTACCTTCGTTAAAGAAGGATTCCTGACCGAAGGCCAACAACTTTTCTTCATTGTATAATTTACAAAGAGTTTGGTGAACAGTTAAGAATTCCTTGCTAGTCATATTGTTATAGTACTTTTTGCCGTCGAATGCAATTGCACTGTCGATGTCAAATGCACTGAGGTATGACCAGTACCAACCTTCACCGGAAGAACCAGGGTTGCCTGTACGGTTCTTATATTCGCGACACATTTCAATGTACTTATCCCAGTTCCATTTGCCGCCTTTCCATAATTCATAAGGATCTTCGAGTTCGTATTCTTTGATCAAAGCCTTGTTGTAGAACATTACGTCTACCGCACCAATGTGGGTGTTCTTAATGCTGGTAGCATAAGGAATGTCGTTTACAGTGTAAAGGTTCATAATGCTTTGATCCCAAGCTTCGTCTGTAAAGTCGAACTTGGACTTATAGAGAGGCCAGTAAGAAAGCATGTATTCCGGAATAGGACCTTTTGCTCTTACTACGTCAGGAATATCTTTACCTGAACGGATTATTGCGGGAATCTTTGTAAAGTAGTTATCATATTCGATAACCTTCCATGTAACCTTAATGCCGGGTTGCTTTGTGAATTGTTCAACAACAGCAGGAGCACCTGTATATTCAGTCAATTTATTCCAGTTGCAAACTGTGATAGAAGTACCACGGAGTTTCTTAGGCATAGAAGCAAGAACTTCTTTCCAAGGCTTACCGCCAACTACGTTTTCGGTAGGAATGTCAATGTTTACGGAACCTTGGTTGTCCTTGTCATCCTTGTCATCTTTATCATCTTTTTTGTCAGATGATGTATTATTGGTTGTGTCATCCTTAGATGAAGTATCAACGTTGTTGTCAGCTCCGTCGGATGAAGTGCCTTCCTGTTTGCTTTCTGAGTCTGTTACAGTTGGGTTGAAGAAACCTTCATCTACAGTAGGAGTTGACTCTGTATTAGTTTCGCCACAACCTGCAATGGTAAATACCATGCAAACAACCAATAACATTGCAAAAATTGATTTAATTGTTTGTTTCATAAATATCTTTCCTTTCATTATTATATTTAAAACCGCCAACAGCGGGGATTTCTAAATTAACCTACGATACCGCTGGTTGCAATACTTGCAACAAACTTACGTTGAATGAATATGTAGAAGATAATCATAGGTAATAAGAACATAAGACAGCCTGAAAGAAGAATCTGAACTTCCATACGTGAAGCTATATCACCTGTAACACCAAGCGCCGCAACAACAGAAGTTTGGCTAAAGCTCTTAATAGCAACCGAGAAGGTTGGTTCACTCAAGTACATCTGAGCTAAGAAGTAGTCGTTCCAGTGCCAGATTATTGAGAACAAGAGAACGGTTATCATAGCAGAACCTGAAGAAGGAAGTACGATTGTTAAGAAGGTTTTCCAAGGACCAGCACCGTCAATCCAAGCGGCTTCTTCCAATTCTTTAGGAAGACCTTTAAAGAACTGTGAATATATATATATGTAGAGACCGCCCTTTAAACCTACGCCTGCAATACCAGGTAAATAGAACGCCCACGGAGTATCTATGATATTAAAAGTACTAAACTGAGCGTATGTAGGAACGATAATCATCATAGCGGGAACAAGTATGTTAAGAATCATAAGACCGCTTAGCAATGCCTGACCTTTGAACTTAAACCTTGCCATACCGTAAGCTGCAACCGCACAGGTGATAAACTGAATTAAAGCGGTTACCATTTCGTAAATTAAGGTGCGTGGCAAAGAATTACCAACATCAAATACCGTTAATGCCTTTCCAAAATGCGTAATGGTAGGTTCTTTAGGTACCCAAGTAACCGTAGCATCAAATGAGTCAGTAATACCCATAAAAGAGTTTACCACAACATAAATGAATGGGTAGAGCAAAACGTAGCTTAAAGACAGGAAGAAAATATACCTGAACAAATTCGCCACTATGCCGGGAGCATGTTTTTTTATAAGGATATTACACCTTGAAACATCCACCTTTTTTAAAGATTTTTCCGATTTCATCGTACTTTGCCTCCCTGCATTGTTTTTTCGGTGAAACGACTTAAAGATTTGCCGTTCAAATTAACAGTTGTAAACTGATTTTGCGTTATTAACCGCACACAAACACCGCCTATTAACTATATATAGCAATATTTTTTGTATAAAACACCACATTTTATTACTAGTACATTATAAACTATTCGACAAAATTATGCAATATAAAATTGTTGCATATGCATTGAAAATTGTTGCGATTTTTATACAAATGTTTTAAAAATGATTAACACATCTTGTAATAATTATTCAACATTAAGCATATTGACAAAATTAATTTTACATTTTTTTACAAATAAATCAAAAGGCAACAAAACACTTGCGAAAAAACAGTGATTATGATATTCTAAAGATAGTTGATTTTACCTTTGGAGTATGTGTATGGATACTATAAATTTACCTAATTTTTATAATCATAACGTGTCTTTAAATCCAAATGAATTTTTAAACCTTGTCCAATGCGGTCGTGATATCGGTTCGCCCGGTTTTGCCCATCCGCAATATAATAATTCTTACGTTATTACCATTGTAAGAAGTGGCAAAGGTACCCTAGAAGCCCGTGGTGAACTGTATAAGCTTTCAAAAAACGATGCCTTTATCACCTACCCCAACGAACTTTCAATTCTTACTGCCGATAACAGCGACCCTTGGGAACTTTGCTTTTTTTCCTTTAATGGAAAAATCGCCGATAATTTAATACAACGTACCGTTTTCAAGGATAACGTAATTTCGGTGCCGCTTAGGGACAACTCCTTATCAAATGATATTCTTGAAGCAACCAATTTTATGAATAGTCATTCTTACAGTGAGTTTCAAACCTATAAATATTTATTTGAATTTATTTCTCACTTCGACCTTCACAAGTCTATCCTATTAAACAAATCCGAAAGTAATGAACAAAAATACGTTACCGAAATAAAGAAATATATTCAATCAAACTACATTCAACCAATTAAAATAGCCGATATTGCAGATAAGCTTAACATCAACCGTTCGCACCTTTACCGCATTTTTAAAAACGAAATGGGTATGGGTGTTGAGGACTACATTATTAATATAAGAATAAACCATGCTAAAGTTTTGCTCGAAAGTACCGAATTCTCCGTTACTACAATATCTAACCTTGTCGGCTACAAAAACTATACCACGTTTTTTAAGCGCTTTAAACAAACCGTGGGTATAACCCCACTTGAATACCGCCAAAATCAAAAACAATCGGTAACAAAATAATTTCAATTATTAAATAATAAGAGGTGTGCAGATTTTTGCACACCTCTTATATTTTAAACTTAAACTAAAATTAAATTTTAAACAATAAATCGCCATAAGACGGATAAGGCCAATAATCACGTGGTACAACACATTCAGCGCTATCAGCATACTTTCTAATATCCGCCATAAGCTTTAAAATAACCTTACGGTATTCAGAAGCCTTTTCAAATATATCGGTCGAGCGTTCAGCGCAAGCCACCGCCTCTTTAAGGGCTGAAGTAAGTGAGAAAATTTCCTTATTAGCAGCCGAAAGCCTTGTGATAAGCTCGTATTCAACGCTACTGTCTGCTCTTAATAAATTTTTATTATTAACCGCTTCGCACAAAGCGTTGACATATGCCATTATCGCCGGAATAATATCCCTATTCATCATATCAATAAGTGTAAGCGCTTCAATATGTATGATTTTAGCATAATTTTCAAGGATTATATCCACACGGGAGTCAATCTCAGCACGGTTGAAAACACCGTGGCGCTCGAACAATGCAACATTGTCGTCGGTTTTCAAAAGCGGTAAAGCGTCTACTGTACTCTTAAGGCTCAAAAGTCCACGTTTTTGGGCTTCCTCTTCCCATTCCTTTGAATATCCGTCACCGTTAAATATAATGCGCTTGTGGTTATTCACACATTCCTTAATAATGGCGGTGATTTCAGCCTCTACATCCCCTGCTTTTTCAAGCCTGTCAGCATATTCCATAAATATATCGGCAACCATTGTGTTAAGCATAACGTTGGTGTCCGAAATTGAAGAAGCCGAGCCTAACATTCTAAACTCAAATTTATTACCTGTAAAGGCAAAGGGTGAAGTGCGGTTACGGTCGGCGTTATCCTTTTTAAATTCGGGTATAACATCGGCGCCCATCTTCATTTTTTCACGCTTAACATCGTCGTGGTGCACACCGTTGGCAAAGCTTAAAAGTATGTCGGTCAAATCTTCACCTAAGAAAATCGAAATAACAGCGGGAGGAGCTTCGTTACCACCTAAGCGATGGTCGTTACCCGCTGTAGCAACCGCAATTCTAAGCAAATCCTGATGCTTGTCCACCGCTTCAATAACGGCAGAAAGAGTAAGTAAAAACAGCTTGTTTTCAGACGGGTTTTTACCCGCTTTTAAGAAGTTTATACCAGTATCGGTAGAAAGCGACCAGTTGTTGTGCTTACCGCTTCCGTTAACACCTTCATAAGGCTTTTCGTGTAAAAGACAAACCAAACCTTTTGAAAGGGCAATTTTCTTCATAAACTCCATAGTGAGTTGGTTGTGGTCTGCGGCAATATTAGTAGTTGTAAATATAGGCGCTAATTCGTGCTGTGCGGGAGCCGCTTCGTTATGCTCAGTTTTAGCAAGTACTCCCAATTTCCAAAGCTCGTTATCAAGTTCACGCATAAATTCAGCCACACGTGGCTTTAAAACGCCAAAATAATGGTCGTCCATTTCCTGTCCTTTAGGTGGCTTAGCACCTATAAGGGTTCTTCCGCAATACATAAGATCAGGGCGCTTGTCATAAAGCTCCTTATCTACAAGGAAATATTCCTGTTCAGGACCAACAGTAGTGGTTATACGCTTAACATCCTTCATACCCAAAGCCTTCACCATACGTAAAGCCTGCTTGCTTATGGCATCCATACTGCGAAGCAAGGGGGTTTTTTGGTCAAGTGCTTCACCGCTGTAAGAACAAAATGCGGTTGGAATACACAAGGTTTTATCCTTAATAAAAGCATAAGAGCTTGGGTCCCACGCGGTATAGCCACGTGCTTCAAAGGTAGCACGAAGACCGCCCCACGGGAAGGAAGAAGCGTCAGGTTCACCTTTTATAAGTTCCTTACCCGAAAATTCCATAAGAATATGTCCATCATCGGTAGGTGTTATAAAACTATCGTGCTTTTCAGCAGTAATACCTGTTAAAGGTTGAAACCAATGAGTATAATGGGTGGCACCTTTAGCTATAGCCCACTCCTTCATACCTTCGGCAACAGTATTAGCAATACCGCTGTCAAGGCTTTTACCCTCTTTGATTGTACTTTTGAGCATTTCATAGGTTTCGCTCGGTAAATATTCCTTCATAACAGAATCGTTAAAAACATTAATACCGAAAAATTCACTAACCTTTTCCAAAGCACTTTCCCTCAACTTTCAATATATTTTTAACAAAGGTCACGTCAAAGCGTAACATATAGTATAAATCCTTGTTTGGAGTGTTTTTATGAATACAGATTTTCCCATACCGATTACAACCGCTACCGACCTTGAATTTTACGAAAACTTTTTAAAGCAGGAATTTAAAATAACCCCAGCCACCTCATTTATACAAAACCTTAAAAGTTACATAGGCAGTCTTGTAAAAATCGAGTACACCGTAGGTAATCGTATTGAAGCCAAAACAGGTTGGCTTTTAGAGGTTGGCGAAGATTTTATCCTGCTAAAACAAATGCAAACAGGTCAAAAAACACTGTTGCGCAGTAGCGTTGTAAAATTTGTAACTTTATTAAAAAACAATGTCAAAAATCCACACTTATAATAAGTTTACCATCTTAAAAAAATAAAGTCAATAAATATATAAATTTTCTTATTGTGCAGTATTACTACTCCTAATTATTAATTTTGTTGAAAATACCGCTTTTTCACTGAAAATAAAAAAAATGTAAAAAAATGCTTTATTTTTTGAAACTTCTTTGCTATAATATCAAAGATACTGAATAGGTGTCATAAACACTGTTAAAGATGGATTTAATCCACAAAAAATTAGGAGGTTGATTCACAATGAGTCACAAGTATGTTTACCTTTTCTCTGAAGGCGACGCTTCAATGCGTGAACTTCTCGGCGGTAAGGGTGCTAACCTCGCAGAAATGACCAAAATCGGTCTTCCTGTGCCCCAAGGTTTCACCGTTTCTACCGAAGCTTGTACACAGTATTATGAAGACGGCAGAAAAATCAACGATGATATCCAAGCTCAAATTATGGAATACATCGTTAAAATGGAAGAAGTTGTTGGCAAGAAGTTTGGCGATAAGGAAAATCCCCTTCTCGTTTCAGTTCGTTCTGGTGCTCGCGCTTCTATGCCTGGTATGATGGATACTATCCTCAACCTTGGTCTTAACGAAGAAGTTGTTGAAACCATGGCTGCTAAGTCTGGCAATCCCCGTTGGGCTTATGACTGCTATCGTCGTTTCATTCAAATGTATTCCGACGTAGTTATGGAAGTTGGTAAGAAGTATTTTGAAGAACTTATCGACAAAATGAAGGAAGAAAAAGGCGTTACTTTGGACGTTGAGCTCACCGCTGACGACCTTAAGGAACTTGCTAATCAGTTCAAAGCTGAATACAAGAACAAAATCGGCGCTGACTTCCCCACCGATCCTAAGGAACAATTAATGGGCGCTATCGAAGCTGTATTCCGCTCATGGGCCAACCCCCGTGCAAACGTTTACCGTCGTGACAACGATATTCCTTATTCTTGGGGTACCGCTGTTAACGTACAAATGATGGCATTCGGTAACATGGGTGACAACTGCGGTACTGGTGTTGCATTTACTCGTGACCCCGCTACTGGTGAACCCGGCCTTATGGGTGAATTCCTCACCAACGCTCAAGGTGAAGACGTTGTTGCTGGTGTTCGTACTCCTATGCCTATCGCTGAAATGGCTGCTAAGTTCCCTGCAGCTTTTGAAGAATTCAATAAAGTTTGTGGCATCCTTGAAGACCACTACCGTGATATGCAGGATATGGAATTTACTGTTGAAGACGGCAAACTCTATATGCTCCAAACACGTAACGGTAAGCGTACCGCTAAGGCTGCTTTAAAAATCGCTTGTGACTTAGTTGACGAAGGTATGATCGACAAGAAGCAAGCTGTTGCTATGATCGATCCTCGTAACCTTGATACCCTTCTCCATCCCCAGTTCGACGTTAAGGCTTTAAAGGCTGCTACTCCTGCTGGTAAGGGCTTAGGCGCATCTCCAGGTGCTGCTTGTGGTAAGGTTGTATTCACTGCTGAAGATGCAGAAGCATGGAACAACCGTGGCGAAAAAGTTATCCTCGTTCGTTTGGAAACTTCACCTGAAGATATTACAGGTATGAAGGCTTCTCAGGGTATCCTCACCGTTCGTGGTGGTATGACATCTCACGCTGCCGTTGTTGCTCGTGGTATGGGTACTTGCTGCGTATCTGGTTGTGGCGAAATCATCATGGACGAAGAAAACAAGAAGTTCACACTCGCTGGTAAGACCTAC
>JAZORK010000107.1:0-6564 GCA_045656485.1 Acutalibacteraceae bacterium
ATCACCCTCAGCAATACCTGCTTTTTCAAGAGCATCAATAATACCACATTCACGAATAACACGCTCGAAATATTGAAGTGATTCGTAATCATCGGGGTCAACGTTATTCATTACTTCCATGAGCCATTCGCAGTCTTCAACATAGTAAATACCGTTATCCACACGGATTTTAAAGCTGCGCAAGTTCTTAGGTTGTTCAAATTCGGGCTTGGGCTCGGCTTCAAACTTCTTTATAGGGGGCAATTTTGCAAGCTCGGCCGCAATATAATTTACAAGCTCATCCGTACCCTCGGCAATTGCCGCCATAATGGGAAAGAATTTATAACCCTTATCTTCAAAGTGTTTAGCCACACGCTTAATTTCCTCTTCGTCAATTAAGTCACACTTATTACCAACCACAATTTGCGGTTGTTCACTTAACGTTTCAGAAAAAACAGCTAATTCATGATTTATTTTTTCAAAATCTTCAATAGGGTCGCGGCCCTCACTACCCGAAATATCCACAACGTGGAGTAGTATTCGGCAACGCTCTACGTGGCGTAAAAATTCGTGACCTAAGCCTACACCCTCACCTGCGCCCTCAATAAGACCAGGGATATCTGCCATAACAAAGGATGAGCCTTCACCCATACTTACAACACCCAAAACAGGAGTTAAGGTTGTAAAGTGATAGTTAGCAATTTTAGGCTTTGCTTGGCTCACAACCGAAACCAAGGTGGATTTACCTACATTCGGGAAACCTATAAGACCAACGTCAGCCAAAAGCTTTAATTCCAAGGTAACATCAAGCTCTTCACCCGGGTAACCGCTTTTAGCAAAACGGGGGATTTGACGGGTAGAAGTGGCAAAATGCTGGTTACCCCAACCGCCGTTACCGCCCTTTGCAATAACAACCGCCTCATTATCCGAAATATCGGCAATAATACGGCCTGTTTCGGCATCCTTAACAAGTGTGCCAACAGGAACACTTATTACAAGGTTTTGTGCGCTTTTACCTGTACGGCGTGATGTGCCGCCGTTTTCACCAGGATCTGCCGAATATTTGCGCTTATAACGGAAATCCGCCAAGGTAGAAAGGTTACTATCGGCCTTAAAGATAATATCCCCACCTTTGCCGCCGTCGCCGCCATCGGGACCACCTGCAGCTACATATTTTTCACGGTGAAAGGAAACCGCACCATCGCCGCCCTTACCGGCCTTTAAGTGTATTTTTGCAATATCTACAAACATTTAATTTTCCTCTATTTCCGAAAAATCTTCATTTTCGGTTTCTATAAATAAATTATAAAGTTCTAACGCTTGATCATAATCTTCGGGCATTACATAAAAATCTTCAGGTATAAGCAATGCACCTGTAACAAACTTTAAAGATTCGCCCGAACGTTGTAATCGACTTACAAACTTAATATTGTTTTGATTTAAAATATCTTTATAAACACCGGCAAATGCAGGTAAAATACTTGCTACCGGTTTGAGTCCGTTATCTTTCTTTTCCTTTTTCTTAAAAAACCACATTATTTTTATTCCTCAAAAAACAAGTCATCATCTGAAAATTGTGGCTCATTTGCCATAAATTCATCATAAAGCTCTTTAGCTTTATCGTAATCTACTTCATCTACATAAATTTCTTCAGTAGCAAAACTGCCACCAAAAACCACCTTCATGGTGTCTTCTTCTGAATCGGAATAAGGGATTTTATTATCAGTCAAAACATCTTTAAAAATTTCAGCCGAAACCAAATCCTCAAAGGTTGCAAGTAAAACCGGTACTATTTTTCTTTCTTCTGTTACTTCTATTGTTTCTTCCACTTCACTCGAAAGCATTGCACCACAAATGGGGCAAAGTTCCGCAAAATCATCACAAAGTTGGTTGCAAACGTGACAGTTTCTCATAAACCATTCCTCCAAAAGAAAAAATAAATCCGAATGCGGTTAAGCATCCGGATTTTTTTAATTATTGCTCAACAGCGTAAATACTAACCTGTTTGCGATCTCTACCTAATCTTTCAAATTTAACCTTACCGTCGATAAGGGCAAATAAAGTATCGTCAGAGCCGCGGCCTACGTTATTGCCTGCGTGAATGTGGGTACCTCTTTGGCGAACAAGAATGTTACCAGCCAAAACGAATTGACCGTCAGCACGCTTTACACCAAGACGCTTGGACTCACTATCACGGCCGTTCTTTGTAGAACCAACACCCTTTTTATGAGCGAATAACTGAATGTTAATCTTTAACATTTTTTGCACCTCCAAAAATCTTAATATTGTTGCTATATTGGTTAGCAAGTTCAGTTAAGTGGAGCTTTAAGCCTTCAAGCACTACTAAACTTTCTTTAGACGGATTTTCACACTTTACTACCATTAAAGCATCACTGACAGTAGCCTGTGCCTTGTCACCTATAACTTCGGTAATAGTGTTTGCCGCCATAAAAGCTGCGCTTGAAACCGCCGCACAAACTATTTTGCCACCAAAATCATCACAGTCAGAAGAACTGTGACCGCTGATTTCAAAGCCGTAAAGACCCCTCTTATCAGCCAAGAATTTTACACTAGTCATACTAATTAGCCAATTTCAGTAATTTGTACTTTTGTGTAGGGTTGTCTGTGACCCATTTTACGAGCACAACCCTTTTTAGGCTTGTAAGTGAAGACAGTAATCTTCTTACCCTTGCCGTTCTTTAATACGGTGCCTTTTACGAAAGCATCCTTAACGTAGGGCTTACCAACCTTTAAAGTTCTGTTGTTTACAGCAACAACCTTGTCGAAGGTAACTTCTTCGTCAACTTGTGCGTTAAGCTTTTCGATGTAGATTACATCGCCGTTTTGAACACGGTATTGCTTACCACCTGTTTCAATAATTGCGTACATTTTTTTCACCTGCTTATTTTCAGTCTCGCTACAATAGGCGTGTGCCAAAAGGGCACAACTTAAAAAGCCCACAATATGCGGCTTAACCATTCTATCACACGAGACCCCGTTTGTCAAGCAAAAAAATCGCCTTTTTTATTAGGTTTTTAATTGACATATATGTATATAATATAGTATAATTTGCTATATATATCTTGTAGTTGAAGAAAATGATAGAAAAAAGTATAAAAAAGTTAGTTTGTTACGGTCTAAACTGCGGATTATTTGAAGAACGTGACCAAATATATGTAACCAACCGTATTTTAGAGATTTTAAATATCGACGAATTCTGTTGTGAAGAAAATTTTACCGATATTGATTTAGAGCAAACCTTAAAGGAATTGCTCGATTACGCTTGCGAGCAAGGCATTATTGACAACAACATAACCGAACGTGACTTGTTCGACACTAAGTTAATGTCGGCTATGATGCCCCGCCCTAGCGAAGTTACCAATAAGTTTTGGGAGTTATATAAAGAATCACCCAAAGCCGCTACCGACTGGTATTATGATTTAAGCCAGAACAGTGACTACATACGCCGTTACCGTATAGCAAAGGATGTTAAGTGGGTGACCGCTACTGAATACGGCGACTTGGATATTACAATCAACCTTTCCAAACCTGAAAAGGACCCCAAGGCTATTGCCGCTGCTAAAAACGCAAAGCAGGCTGGCTATCCTAAGTGTATGCTTTGCCGTGAGTGTGAAGGTTATGCAGGTCGCATTAACTTCCCTGCACGCCAAAACCACCGTGTAATTCCGATTACAATTAACGATACCGACTGGTGTATGCAATACTCACCTTACGTTTATTATAACGAGCATTGTATTGTGTTTAACTCACAGCACACCCCCATGGCAATAAATACTGCCACTTTCAAGAAATTGCTCGACTTTGTTAAGCAATTCCCACACTATTTTGTAGGCTCTAATGCCGATTTACCAATTGTTGGCGGTTCTATTTTAAGCCACGACCATTTCCAAGGCGGTAACTACACCTTTGCAATGGCAAAAGCACCGATTGAAACCGAGCTTTCTTTCGAAGGCTTTTCGGATATTAAAGCAGGTATTGTAAAATGGCCTATGTCGGTTATCCGTTTATCTTGTGCTGATACCGACCGCCTTATTGCCCTTGCTGACAAGATTTTATCCGCTTGGCGTGGTTACACCGATGAATCGGCATTCGTATTTGCCGAAACTGATGGCGAACCCCACAACACAATTACACCTATTGCCCGTAAAAACGGCGATATGTTCGAACTTGATTTAGTTCTTCGCAACAACATCACAACCGACGAGCATCCTATGGGTGTATATCATCCCCACGCTGAATTACACCACATCAAAAAAGAAAACATCGGTCTTATTGAAGTTATGGGCCTTGCTGTTTTGCCCGCCCGTCTTAAAAACGAAATGGCGCTTTTAAAAACCGCTATTCTTGAAAACAAAGATATTAGAGCTGACGAAGTTTTAGAAAAACACGCCGACTGGACAGACGGAATCAAAGCAAAATACACCGATATTAATGCCGACAATATTGATAAAATTATTGAAGATGAAATCGGTATTGTTTTCGCAAAGGTTCTTTCCCACGCAGGTGTATTTAAAAATACCCAAGACTTCTTACGCTTTGCAAAGGCAGTAAAATAATGTTTATAACCGTTTTTACACAGGTAGTAATCCTTTTTATACTAATCTTTTTAGGCTTCACCCTTGCCAAAACAAAGGTTTTAAACGACACAGGTGTTAAATGTATTACCGATTTGGTGCTTTACACAGTAACCCCTTGCGTTATTATAAAATCCTTTGTGCGTGAGTTCGATAAAGCCTTACTTAAAAACCTTATAATTAGCTTTGTTTGTGTTTTTGTAGCGCATATTGTGTTTATCTTGGTAGCAAAGTTATTGCTTCACAGCAAAGATATAAATCGCCAAAAGGTTTTGCAGTTTGGTATGATTTTTTCCAACTGCGGTTATATGTCTATTCCGCTTTTACAGGCAATTTTAGGGGATGACGGTGTTTTCTACGGCTCGACCTATATTGCGGTTTTCCAACTGTTTATTTGGAGTTATGGCATCGCCACTATGGGCGGTAAGGAATTTATTACCCCTAAAAAGCTTATACTAAACCCAGGGCTTTTAGGCTTTACGGCGGCCCTTATTATATTCCTTTTGCAAATCCCTGTGCCAAATGTTGTATTACAGCCGATTTCATATTTAGCGTCACTTAACACTCCGCTTCCTATGATTATTATTGGTTTTCACCTTGCAAGCAGTAATGTTTTATCGGGTCTTAAAGACTTAAATTTACTATTTGCATCTTTTTTAAAGTTGGTTGTATTACCGCTTGTTGTGGTTTTTGGATTTTACCTTTCGGGACTAAAAGGCACACTCCCCTTAGCGCTTACAATTTGCGCAAGTGCACCCACTGCAGCAATAACCACAATGTTTTCTACCAAATTTTCACGCGATACTGCCCTTTCGGTTACAATGGTTTCACTTACTACCTTGTTATCAATTTTAACAATGCCGCTTATTGTAACCTTGGCACAATATTTACTAAAAGGTTAAATTATGCAAAATATAAACTATGTAAAAGAGCCGACCGATTTACAATGCGGACAAGCCGTGCTTTCAATGCTTACAGGTAAAAGCGTTTCGGAAATTGTAGCACTTCTCGGTAACGAACGTGAAACAACCTTAAAAGAAATGTTTTACACTCTCGATTATTACGGTATTGACTACTGCCGTGAGCGTAAGGAAGTTACCAATAAATCGCAGTTACCCAAAATTGCAATTTTAAGCCTTGAAACCCCACGTTGTTGGCATTGGTCACTTTATTTTGACGGCACCTTTTACGACCCTGAGCACGGAGTGCTCGAAGACTTTCCCGAAGCTAAACGAAAATACTTTTGGGAAATAAAGGAGAATATATGTTAGAACTTAAGAATATTTCATTTTCGGCCGAAAATGAAGATGGCAAAAAACAAATACTTAAAAATGTTAATTTAAAAATAGACGAAGGCTTTGTAGTAATCACAGGCCCTAACGGCGGCGGCAAATCTACACTTGCTAAAATCATAGCAGGTATAATAACCCCCACCGAAGGTCAAATTTTGCTTGACGGCGAAGATATTACAAACCTTTCAATTACCGAACGTGCCAAAAAAGGCATTAGCTTTGCTTTTCAACAGCCTGTACGCTTTAAGGGTATTACCGTGCACGATTTAATTAGCCTTGCAGCAGGCAAAACCATTAGCGTTAACGATGCTTGCAGTTATTTATCCCAAGTGGGTCTATGTGCAAGGGATTACATCAACCGTGAAGTAAACGCTTCCCTTTCGGGCGGAGAACTCAAACGTATCGAAATCGCAACCGTGCTCGCTAGAGGTACTAAGGTTTCACTCTTTGACGAGCCCGAAGCCGGCATTGACCTTTGGAGCTTTAATAACCTTATTAAAGTTTTTGAAAAAATGCACGATACTCTTGGTGGCTCTATTATGATAATATCCCACCAGGAAAGAATTTTAAATATTGCAGATAAGATTATAGTTGTTGCAAACGGCACCGTAAAAGAAGAAGGCAAAAAGGAAGATATTCTCCCTACCCTTTTAGGCAAGGCAGATATTGCCTGCAAGGTGCTTACTGCAAACTGTGAG
>JAZORK010000108.1:0-1285 GCA_045656485.1 Acutalibacteraceae bacterium
CTTCTAAATTCTGCTGTGTCCAATTTTGTTTGTGTTTATACCTCCCATGCCATTATTCAGCACGGGTATACTTATATAACACTTATATACCGCAAAAAGTTAGCAAGGAAAGTAACTTTTTTTGAAAAAACTTCAAAAAAAGCAAAAAGGTTGTAGCAATACAACCATATAATCAATACTGGAGCACTATAGTGCTCCAGTATTGATATTTATAGACAGTTTCTCTATTCAAAAATTACTTGCCGATGCAGAACGCAAACACTCTTGATAATCAGACAGTTACAGATTTACGGGTAAAATAAGGGTGCCAATTGAGCCTTGCAATTGTGACTAATGGCGACTTCTAGTTTTTGCCACTCGGCGCCCTAATTCTGACACAAAGATAGTAATTTTTCATAGAAAATACGAGTTAAATTATAGATAAATAATAACATAGCCCCAAAGACCACATCGCTTGCGTTCAATGTGATTTTGGGTGGTTGTGAATGTTCACTTTCTATTGTAGAATGTTGAGTTGTATGCAGATTGAATACACTGATTTTGGGAATGTAGTTGGCTACAAATTGTAGTCAACTTGATGGGATTTGCAGTCGGTTAGTGCGGCTAACCAACAGACTTGTTTCCGCCCCAACAGGTTAGTGACACTAACCACTTCGAGGGGGATAAAAAAGAACACCTCGTGAGTAAACCTCACGAGTTGCTTAACTTTATTTAGAGCCATTTCAAAGTGCCAAAATGGCACTTTGAAATTTTGAATTTGGCACTTTGAAATATTTATAAATATATAAAATCTCTCAATGGTCGTATTTTAGCGACAGTTGTATACGCTCCTTGTTTTAGATTTATAGTTTTATTATACGGTATCTTAGTGCTTGCATCAAATCTTATCACAGCATAATAGGGGGCATTTTCTGCTGTAAAACCAATGGCTTGTAGGTTTTCTGCTGTCCATATTTGAAAGCCCTTTTTAGTCAAAGGAAAGAGTTGTGCGTTTTGTCCATTACTATGTAACAACACATATCCTAATCGTTCAAATCCTTTTTGTACTAGCAACGACCCCTTGCTATCTCCAGCTCGAAGATAACACAAACCATTTTGTAGCATTAACTCATAATCCTTTGGGCGAGCATGATTAACTAATACGGTTGTTTCATCTGGCATTTCGCGCATTTTATAAAGAAGCTTTTCAGCTTCTTCCACATTTTCTAGTAATGTACGACGACGCTTACTTAATTCTATGAAACTATCATCCTGTTCAATGCCAATAAATTTTCGACCTAATAGA
>JAZORK010000109.1:0-3579 GCA_045656485.1 Acutalibacteraceae bacterium
AAGATTTGTTTAAGAATTTGATTTATAAATTATTCAGCTGGAAATATACTGACTATTATATGGAAAGCACAAATAAAATCGGTATGTATATTTCCGGAATATTGGGCGTTTTTGCGGCGTTCATACCATTTATAACACCTATAATATTAAGGTAGTGTTTTGTTTAGAACAAAACAAAAAATGCAATTTTAAATGGGATATAAGGAGTTTGTATGAAAAAATATAGAAAAATCATTTTATCAGTAGTCTTATTGCTCACATTTATTGTAACGCTCTTTTTCGGTGTTGTGCATTTGTCTTTAGGAAGAACATATAGAGTTATTGAAAAATTTGAAAATTCTAATACGACTTGGATTTGCGAAGAATTACAGCTTGAGTTGTACCCGAAGGAAAATCTTGACGAAACCATAACATCAATACAAGGCAAAATGGTTATAGATGGGAACGAATATGCTATAAGTGTTTTTCCTAAGTGCGCGGGAAATCGTTTCGGTCAGCCATTGGTGGTAGAAATTAATGATGAAGAAAACACCACGCTTTTTTATGCATTTGGAAGATATAATTTATGGGGTAATAAATTCGTATTAAGTGATATTAACTGGTGCGAGGGTTACGGCGAAAATAATGTTAAAAAGGCAACGCTTGTTCCAATGAATAAAGATTGAAAAAATTTAGTTAATCGATAAAATATATATTCAAAACCGAAAACTCATTGAAAATATATTCCCATTCACTTTCAATAGGTATGGATTCTTTTTTTGTTTCCCTTATCGGAATTATGATTAAGGATTGCCGGCTTTTAAGTTCAAAAAGCGAATAACCTTTAAGCGCTCTCACAAAAGAGAGCGCTTTTTCGCTTTTGTGAGATACTTTAATTTCTAAAAAAGAATTTCTTGCGGTTACATCAATACTATTTGAGCTTTTGGAAATGCTTAAAAGCAAAAGGGTAAAAAGATTTTTATTTATTGAAAAATTTCCCTTAGCATTACACCTAAAATTGAAGTCGGTTTTGATTGTTTTTACGGCACTTAAAAGATTTGCACATAATTTGTTTATATCAACGCTTTGGCGGGAGTGTTGATGTAAAAGCGCTTCGGCGGTGAAAATTTTTCTAAGATTCACAAGATGTTGTGGTTTAAGTCCGTGTTTTAATATTGAAAATGACACCGAAATTCGCAAAGCAGCAAGGTATCGCTCAAAGCTATTTGGCAAAACTATCACATAATCGTCCCCTTTAATACACCTTTATTATGCCAAAATAAATAAAATTTAAAAAAGTTGTTAAATTTTAAACAAACTACTTGAAATAGAGTAAAAAATAAGGTAAAATAGGTATGTAAAAATTTTAGGAGGTATATTCCAATGGTTAAAGTTGCAATTAACGGATTCGGCCGTATTGGTCGTCTCGCATTTCGTCAAATGTTCGGCGCTGAAGGTTACGATGTAGTAGCTATCAACGACCTTACAAAACCCTCAATGCTCGCTAATCTTTTAAAGTATGATACAGCACAGGGCGGTTACTGCGGTTACATCGGTGAAAATCTTCACACTGTTTCTGCTAACGACGAAGAAGGTACCATCACTGTTGACGGTAAAACTCTCAAAATCTATGCTAAGGCTAACGCTGCTGAACTTCCTTGGGGCGAACTTGGTGTTGACGTAGTTCTCGAATGCACCGGTTTCTACTGCTCTAAAGAAAAGAGCCAAGCTCACATCGATGCAGGCGCTAAGAAAGTTGTTATTTCTGCTCCCGCAGGTAACGATCTTCCCACAGTTGTATTCAGCGTAAATGAAGATATCCTCACCAAAGAAGACACCATCATTTCTGCTGCTTCTTGCACAACAAACTGCTTAGCTCCTATGGCTAAAGCTCTTAACGATTATGCTGCTATCCAAAGCGGTATCATGAGCACAATCCACGCTTACACTGGCGACCAAATGATTCTTGACGGTCCTCACAGAAAGGGTGACCTCCGCCGTGCACGTGCAGGTGCTGCTAACATCGTTCCTAACTCAACAGGTGCTGCTAAGGCTATCGGTCTTGTAATTCCTGAACTCAACGGCAAGCTCATCGGCTCTGCTCAACGTGTTCCTGTTGCTACCGGTTCTACTACTATCCTTACCGCTGTTGTTAAGGGTGCTGACGTTACTAAGGAAGGCATCAACGCTGCTATGAAGGCTGCAGCTAGCGAATCCTTCGGTTACAACGAAGACCAAATCGTTTCTTCTGACGTTGTTGGTATGCGTTACGGTTCTCTCTTCGATGCTACTCAAACAATGGTAGCTAAGATTGCTGACGACCTTTACGAAGTACAAGTTGTTTCTTGGTATGACAATGAAAACAGCTACACCAGCCAAATGGTTCGTACAATTAAGTACTTCGCTGAAATCTAATGACAAATTAAACAAAAAATCCCGCTTTAAGGCGGGATTTTTTTTGTTGTTTTCGGTTTTAAAATATGGTAAAATAAATATATATGTGCTTTGGAGGTGTGAAACATGCGAATATTAGCCATTGGTGATGTTTGCGGCAGTATTGGTTGCGAATATGTTCGTAAAGTTTTACCCACATTAAAGCGCGAAAAACAAATAGATATGGTAATAATAAATGGTGAAAACTCTGCCGATGGTAATGGTGTTACACCACAGAGTGCCGATTATTTGTTTGCCCTTGGTGCCGATGTTTTGACAGGCGGCAACCATTCACTAAGAAGAAGTGAAGTTTATAATTATCTTGATAGTAATGATACTTGCCTTCGTCCCCATAATTTAAAGGATGCAGAAAACGGCAAGGGTTATTGTTTGGTGGATTTTGGCAGAATACAGGTTGCGGTTATAAATTTAAGCGGTAAAATTTATCTTGAACGCTTGGGTGCTGACTGTCCCTTTGCTGCCGCTGATGAGCTTATAGAAAAAGCTAAAAACGATGGTGCTAAGATAATTGTTGTCGATTTTCATGCTGAGGCCACAAGTGAAAAAAGGGCGTTGGGGCTTTATCTTGATGGCAAGGTTTCAGTGCTTTTTGGCACACATACCCACGTTCAAACCGCCGACAGCCAAATTTTGCAAAACGGCACGGGTTATATTACCGATTTAGGTATGACAGGACCTCGCGATTCGGTTTTAGGCGTTAAGAAAGAGATTATCATAAACCGACTTAAATCCAACGATATGTCTAAGTTTGAATTAGCTGACGGCGAATGTATTTTAAACGGTTGTATTTTTGAGGTTGACGACACTACGGGAAAAACCGTAAAGGTGGAAAGAATTTGTATTTAGAAAGGGCAATTAAAGTGAAAAAATTAATAGCGCTTATCTTGACTTTTGTTTTTGTTTTTTCGCTTTGCGGTTGTGGTGATACTGAAACTTCTTCTACACCTATAAAAATCACCGAAGGCAAGACGGATTATACCGATACGATGACCTTGCTTTATTCGGATACCGATACCTTTAATCCGTATGACGCCAAGACCGAAATTAATAAGCAGTTGTGCCATCTTTTATATGAGCCGCTTGTCAAATTGGATAATGAATTTAACCCGCATTACAGCATAGCAAGTAGTGTGAAAATTGTAAAAG
>JAZORK010000110.1:0-5114 GCA_045656485.1 Acutalibacteraceae bacterium
AGGAAGCCTTTTTTAAAAAAAGTGATGGCAAGGTGCAAAGCGTTCGCGCGGTGGATACTACCACACTTCAAAAATCAGTTTTTGAAATAGAAGATTTTATAATAACAATATTATAATGCTACCCCTGTTTTTAGTGAAGTGGCGGTGGCAAGTAGGTGCAAAGTTTCTATAACCTACATAATCCGATTTTTCGTTTATATTTTAGTATATTATACATTAAGTTAGCCCCTCTTTCAAGCATAACTTGGCGTTTAAAGGTGTGCTTAATGGGTTGATTTTAAATTGAAAATTTTTCAATATGAAAAGACGTCTAAAGGGCGTCTTTTCTTGCTCTTTGCAATAAAATATGGTATAATAAAAAATAAAGACAAATGGTAATTGTATTACTGTTGCAAACTCCCGAATAAAATGTAAAAGCTTTAGAAAAGGGTGAATAAAATGACAAACAAGACTCCTCATATTGATTTGAATGATTCTACCATAGGCTTTGGTAAAACGGTGCTTATGCCGGGTGACCCTTTACGTGCAAAGTATATTGCCGAAAACTTTTTAACCGATGCTGTTTTGGTGAACGGTGTGCGTGGTGTTAACGGCTATACAGGCTATTACAAGGGTGTTAAGGTTTCGGTTATGGCAAGCGGTATGGGTATGCCATCTATTGGTATTTACTCTTACGAGCTTTATAAGTTTTTTGGTGTGCAAAATATTATTCGTATAGGCTCGGCAGGGGCTATAAATGAAAAAGCTAAGGTGCGTGACATTGTTATAGGTATGGGTGCTTGTACAAACTCAAACTTCCCTAACCAATATAATATGAATGGCACAATAGCGCCGATATGCGATTTTGACCTTTTAAACACTGCTAAAAATATTGCCGATAATAACGGTCTTAATGTTCATATAGGTAACTTATATTCGTCAGATACATTTTATGATGATTGTAACCCCTCAGCCAATTGGGGCAAGATGGGATGCCTTGCGGTTGAAATGGAAGCCGCCGCACTTTATTGTACGGCTATGCGTTTGGGTATGCGTGCATTGGCTATGTGTACCATTTCGGATATACTTTATCCGCCCTTTACCGCCCTTGATGCTAAAGACCGTGAGCAAACCTTTACTGATATGATGAAATTAGCACTTGACTGTGCGGTTGAGTATGAAAATTTACCACTACTTGAGGCTAAAGACTAATATGAAACGAGTATTTTTAATCGTGCTTGACAGCTTTGGCATAGGTGCAATGCCCGACAGTGCCGATTATGGCGATATTGGGGTTAATACTCTTCTATCTATATCGAAGTCGGAAAAATTTAAAATTAATAACCTTAAAAAAATGGGGCTTTTTAATATTGCTGGTGTTGAATGTGGCGAAAAGCAAGAAAACCACACCGCCGCAGTTTGCCGACTTAAAGAGCTTTCAAATGGTAAGGATACGACCATAGGCCATTGGGAAATAGCAGGTATTGTGTCGCAAAATCCGTTGCCAACTTACCCTAACGGTTTTCCAAAAGAAGTGCTTGATGAATTTTCACGCCGAACAGGTAGAAAAGTTATTTGTAACAAGACTTATTCTGGCACCGACATTATAAGGGATTATGGTGATGAGCATATAAAAACGGGTGCGCTTATTGTTTATACCTCAGCGGATAGCGTTTTTCAGATTGCCGCTCACGAGGAAGTTGTGCCTTTAGAAGAACTTTATAATTACTGCAAAATTGCAAGGGAAATTCTTTGCGGTGAGCATGGTGTGGGCAGGGTAATTGCCCGACCTTTTAAAACCGAAAACGGCAAATTTGTAAGAACAGTTAACCGCCACGATTATTCCTTACAACCACCAAAGGATACTATGCTTGACATATTAAAGGCTAACGGTAAAGATACTATTGCGGTTGGCAAAATTTATGATATTTTTGCAGGGTGTGGCATTAGTGAGCATATTTATACCACAGGTAATGCCGATGGTATGCAAAAAACAATCGACTATGCAAAGAGTGATTTTAACGGCATTTGCTTTACAAATTTAGTTGATTTTGATATGCTTTACGGCCACCGCCGTAATATTGACGGTTACGCAAACGCTTTAAGCGAGTTTGATAGTTGGCTTGGTGACTTTTTACCCCTTTTAAGAGAAGATGATATTTTAATTATAACCGCCGACCACGGCTGTGACCCTGCATATACCGCTACTACCGACCATACGCGCGAATATGTGCCGCTGCTTATTTACGGTGATAAAATAGCCCCTAAAAACCTTGGCACAAGGGATGGCTTTTGCAATATAGCCAATATGGTGTGCGAATATCTTTTAGAAGATAACAAAGGTAGTATGTTAACGGAGATTTTAAAATGAACAATAAGGAATTAGTAAAAGTGGCATTTGATGCTATGCAAAATGCATATTCGCCTTATTCTAACTGTAAAGTGGGTGCGGCTTTGCTTACTACAACAGGCAAGGTTTACACAGGTTGCAATGTTGAAAATGCATCTTATGGTGTTACAAACTGTGCTGAAAGAACTGCCTTTTTTAAAGCCGTAAGCGAAGGCGAGCGTGAATTTTCAAAAATTGCTATTGTCGGCGGAGTGGAAGGCAAGGTTAAAGATTTATTTATGCCTTGCGGTGTTTGCCGTCAGGTTATGGCAGAGTTTTGCGAACCGGATTTTGAAGTTTTAGTGGCATTAAGCCAAGATAACTTTGAAGTTTACAAATTATCAGAGCTTTTACCCCATAGCTTTAATACTGAAAATCTATCTAACGGAGAGTAATTATGCAATATCATATTCATTTAACCGAAGAACACGCCGCCCGATATGCAATTATCCCCGGTGACCCCGGCAGAGTAGAAAAGATTGCCGCATATTTGGATAATGCAAAGCAGGTTGGCTGTAATCGTGAATATAATTCTTATTTGGGTTATCTTGATGGTGAAAAGGTGCTTGTTGTATCAACAGGTATTGGCGGTCCTTCTTGCGCTATTTGTGTTGAAGAACTTGCAAAAATTGGTGTGGATACATTTATTCGTGTAGGTACTTGCGGTGGTATGCAACCTGAAGTTGCGCCAGGGGACATTGTTGTTGCTACGGGTGCTATCCGTCAAGACGGCACAAGCCGTGAATATTTACCTATAGAATTCCCCGCAGTTGCCGATTTTAAGGTAACAAGCGCAATTTATAATGCCGCCGAAAATTTGGGATTCAAAAACCACGTTGGTGTAGTACAGGCAAAGGATAGTTTCTACGGACAACACTCACCCGAAAGTATGCCGATTTCAACTGAATTGTTAGCCAAGTGGGAAGCCTGGAAGAAAGGCGGCTGCCTGGCATCTGAGATGGAGAGCGCCACACTCTTTATAGTATCTGCTGCAAGAAAACTTCGTTCAGGTGCGGTTTTCCATTGTGTGTGGAATCAAGAAGTTGCTAAAACTGCAATGCCTAATGACCGCAAGGAGGATACCTCGGCGGCTATAAAAACGGCAATTGAAGCGATTCGTATTTTAATTAAACAAGATAAAAAATAATGTATAAAATGAAGTAACCGCCTTTCATTGAAAGGCGGTTACTGTTAAATATTAAGCTTTTCATGGATAGATTTTACAGCATCGGCGCTATTTGTGAAATTAACGGTGTAGTCACAAACCTCGGCATTTCGCATTTCAGAGTTAATGGCTAAAATGCGGTTCACTTTGTCGGGGTTGGGGCAGTCCCTTTCAAGTATTGCGGTTAAAAGGTCCTTTTTATCACGCTTCACATAGATTGTTATAACGTTTTGGAAGTTTGTTTTAAGCGCCATAGCACCGCAAATATCCATAACGGTTAAAACGTGGTGTCCGTTATCTAATATTTCTTTAACATCGGCCTTTTTCGAGCCAAACGAGTGGTGACCGTAGGTTGTGGTTTCAAAAAATTCACCATTGTCAGCCATTTTAAGAAACTGCTGTTGCGGGATATAGTGGTATTTTTTATTAGCACCCTCGCAAATTGATTTGTCGGTGGTGTAGCTTATAAGTTTTCTAATAGAATCGGTTTGAGTTAAGAGCTCTTTGGCAATTTCATTCTTGCCGCTACCCGAAGGACCAACCAAAACAATAATGCTGGGGTCGGTTAAGGTGAGGTCTTCGTGTTTTGTGTTATAACTTTCGGCAATAACTTCTATAAGCTTTAAAAATTCGTCATAATTATTAACCGCTAAAATGCCTGTAGCTTCGCTATTCCAAGGGCGGCGCATAAGAATGGGGTATGCAGCATTAGAATTAAATACGTTGTGCATACCGTCGTCAAACAAAATGTCAACGTCAATTAAATCCTTACGGGCACCCATTAGGATATGGTCCTTTTGTATTTCGGGGAATTCCTCTAAAATACGCTGAAAACGAAGGGTCATATATTCGGGCCAAACAGCTGTGGAAACAAAAATTTCGGTCTTTTGGGACAACTTTTGCACAAACTCACGCGCACCTTTGATGACGGGTTGATTTTTAAAGAAATCTGGACTGTCCATAAACTCAAAAATAACGTCGGCTCGGGTGCCTGTTTTGCCCCAACGGTTTACTTCGTGGATGGAAAGCGGTGGGTCAAATTTATATTTTTCGTTAGCAAGGCGAATGGCATAAGGCACACATTCAAGCAGAAGGTCATCCACATCAAGCGCTGTGGAAAGGCGAAAACTTCTGTTCATAAATTTCTCTCTTTCTATATTTAAAGTGAAGTATTATTACTATCAATTTAAGGCTATGGTACCATATGAAAGTGATAAAAGCAAGAATAAGATTATCAATTATTGATAGCTTATTTATTTTATTAAATCATCAAACTTTTTTATGCTGCTATACGCTTTTTGTAAAAATTCTTGTGGGGTTAGGCGGCTATAGCGCTTATGGTTTTCGGCAAAAACCTCTAACATAAGGGTACCACTGAAGCCCGTGTTTTTAAGGCTTTGGGCTGCTTTTTTGTAATTAATTCTGCCATCAAAGGGTAAAATGTGAATATCCTTCCAACGGCGTTTATAATTATCGTGAATGTGGGTGCAAATTAACTGTTCGCCGTAAAGGGATAAAAAGTCAACCCCTCTTGTAAAGCAGTTTTCGTGACCTAAATCCCAACAAAAACCGACAGTATTA
>JAZORK010000111.1:0-1805 GCA_045656485.1 Acutalibacteraceae bacterium
GGATGTTATACTCTTTATTGATGAGGTGCATAGCATAATCGGTGCAGGTTCGGCCGAAGGTTCTACCGATGCGTCGAATATATTAAAGCCTTCCTTGGCACGTGGCGAATTTCAGCTTATTGGTGCTACCACCATAACCGAATACCGCAAAAATATTGAAAAGGATTCAGCGCTTGAAAGGCGTTTTCAGCCTGTAACGGTAGCCGAACCCACCGAAGAAGATGCTATACTTATTTTAAAGGGTCTTAAAGACAAATACGAAGCACACCACAAGGTGGAAATTACCGAGGAAGCAATTGAAAGTGCGGTAAAGCTTTCGGCAAGGTATATAACCGACCGATTTTTACCCGACAAGGCTATAGACCTTATTGACGAAGCAGGTTCACGTGTGCGCCTTACCAACTGTGCTACGCCCGATGTTTTAAAGGATTTAGAAAGCCTTATTGAAAATCTTGATGGCGAAAAGGATGAAGCTATAAACTCGCAAGAGTTTGAAAAAGCTGCTACCTTGCGTGACAAAATTAACGGATTAAAGCAAAAATATGAAGCCGAAAAAGAAAAATGGCAAAATGAAAATTCCCACTCTAACGGTAAAGTAACTGCCGAAAGTATTGCCGAAATTGTGTCAAGTTGGACAGGTGTGCCCGTAGTACAGTTGACAAAAGAAGAAAGTGAAAGACTGCTTAATTTAGAAGAAGAACTCCACCAAAGAATTGTTGGTCAAAATGAGGCTGTAACTGCCGTTGCAAAGGCTATTCGCAGGGGTAGAGTAGGACTCAAAGACCCCAAAAGACCGATAGGCTCGTTTATATTTTTAGGGCCTACAGGTGTGGGTAAAACCGAGCTTTGCAAGGCATTGGCAGTAGCAATGTTTGGCAACGAGAATATGATGATTAGGCTTGATATGTCGGAATATATGGAAAAGCATACGGTATCTCGCCTTGTGGGTTCGCCGCCGGGATATGTTGGCTTTGAAGAAGGAGGACAGCTTACCGAAAAGGTAAGGCGTAATCCATATTCGGTAGTGCTTTTTGATGAAATTGAAAAAGCACATCCCGACGTATTTAATATGCTTTTGCAAATATTAGAAGATGGCATTTTAACCGATTCGCAAGGCAGACGAGTTGACTTTAAAAACACCGTAATTATTATGACTTCTAATGTTGGGGCTCGCCTTATTACCGAAAAGAAGGTAAGCTTTGGCTTTACCGAAAACGACGACTCTAACCGTGATGTTAAGGAACTTGTTTTAGGTGAGCTTAAAAGTGCCTTCCGCCCCGAGTTTTTAAACCGTGTTGATGATATAATCGTTTTCAGTAAACTATCTAAAACCGAAATTGAAGAAATTGCCGAAAAGATGCTCGAAAATCTTACAAAAAGGGTTAAAAATCTTGAAATTGATTTAGAATTCGACCCGTCGGTTAAATCGGCATTGGCGGAAAAGGGCTTCGATGCGGTTTATGGTGCAAGACCACTGCGAAGAGAAATTCAAAATAAAATTGAAGATACATTTAGTGAAAAGTTGTTGGCACTTACCTTTAAAAAGGGTGATAAGGTATTCTGCCGATTTGCAGACGGTGATTTTATTTTTGAAAATAAAGGAGAAAAATAAATGGAAAATGCGCTAAAAAAGGGAAAATACCGCCATTTTAAAGGTAACGAGTATGAAGTATTAGGTATTGGTTACGATTGCGATACAACTGAAGAAATGGTGATATATAGGGCACTTTATGGTGAAGGCAAGGTTTGGATAAGGCGTAAAAGTGAATTTTGCGGTATAGTAGAGCGTGACGGCAAGGTGCTTA
>JAZORK010000112.1:0-5239 GCA_045656485.1 Acutalibacteraceae bacterium
GTGTAACAATGCTCAACCATTTCGCCTACAATGTTACTCCATTTAAGTTCCTTAGTTTCTGGGTCGTTTTCGGCAAAAGCGTACTGCAAAAGGTTTGGTAACATTCTATTATAAGTTTCCCCTCCCCACATCATTTCGCCATCCTGCGGAGCATATGGAGCATATTTGGTCTTATAATCCCAAAACATTGTGCCAAAGGATTCGTTATTTATTTGTGTGCCTATAAGGCCATCGTTATGAAAGCCTAGCCTTTTGGCGTATTCTTCGCCAAGTAAAAAACTTTGCAAATCGTGGTCTTGCACGTATCGCATTTGAACGTATAATTCCTTGGGCACCATATCAACCACTGCCTTAGTAAGCACCGTTTCATCAATTTCGTGGGTATCACGGTCACTATAGGCATTCCACTCGCCCCAGGCACCTACAAAGCCCATCTGCATTGCATAAATAACATCCTTATTCTTTTGGAGTATCGGCCCTAACTGCCCGATATGTGAAAGAATAGTAGTCATAGTAGCTTCACCATAATCACCGGGATTGGTGGGTGCAAGCTCACGCTGATATGCAAAGCGCAAAAGAATTTTTATTCCCCTTTTGCGACAGGCATCGAAATATTTTTGCATTGCATCGAAGGAATCCTGCGGCAAGGTATCGGGTAGCCCCGTTAAATAAAAATAGGTTTGCACCAACATCGGCTTATCGGTCTTATAAAACAAACGCCAATAATCTAACGTTGCTATTGCGGTAGTAGCTGATAACTTCTTATCGGCATTCATTCGCACTTCCATACGAAATCCCCTATCGGGATTTTCAAGCAACTGTTCGTCATATTCTGAATTTGATTGTGCAATCGCCTCATTTTCAACCGCAATTTCATTAGTATAAAGGGTCGTACTAATATTTTCCTTACAGGCAGTCACACTAAAAATTAAGCAAATACACAAAAGCAATAAAGCAATATTTTTTATTTTCATATCTACTCCGTAAAATATCATTCTTCTATGTCAAAAAGAGCACGTTTTCCTTGAGTAGCAAAATAATCAGTGGCCATTTTCTTCAAAGCTTCTTGGTCTTTTTTAGAAATATCTGTTTGATTCGGATAATCCCATATATCAACGTCCCACAAATAAACATCATCGGGCTTATCTTCTTCAATTACAACAAGATAAGAAGCCAATTTGCCCTTGTGCTTTAAATAAAGGCTCTCGTCGTGATATAGCACCTGACCGTCACTCAACTGTTCGGCAGTATCCTTTACAAATTGCTTGTCCTTTTTATCGGTTTCTTTTATATCGTCGAGCAATTCACCTAAGGTTTTGTCATACCAAACCGAAATTTCGTTAGAGTAATCAAAACGGTCGTTGTTTTCAAGCGGTAATTTGCCGCCAAAGACTACCTTTTTGATGCTGTTTAAAAGATAATTTTTGGTAGTCATAATAATAAAAACTAAATATTCATACAGCGCATTGAAATAATACTTCTTTGAAAAAGCATCATACACAAGCGGAAGTACGATATTATCGTGTTCGGTATAGTCGCAGTCGGCTCTTACCTTGTCAAGCACACTTTGTTCAGCTCGCTCACACAAGAAAATCACCGCAACTGCCGATTCTTCATCTTTTTTGCCGCTTGTGAGAGTGTCGGCTTCTTTTTTTGCCTTTTCTAACTTTGCAGAATAATCCTCATATGTAAGGGTAGGTGCAGTATAAATCACAAGCTTTTGATGAACAATTTTAGGCAAATCGCTTAATGTTCTAACCTTTTTATAACAGGTCATCACCGCGCCGTTTTGGTTTTCTTCTGACTTGCCCCATTTTAACGCACGGGTAGTTATTGCCTTTTCCACTTCGGCAAGGCTCGCACCGTTAATATCGGTTTCAAAAGATAAGCGGT
This sequence comes from Acutalibacteraceae bacterium, assembly GCA_045656485.1. GTDB lineage: Bacteria > Bacillota > Clostridia > Oscillospirales > Acutalibacteraceae > UBA737. The sequence goes on from JAZORK010000112.1 coordinate 1,894, forward strand.
CTTTTTTCCAAAGTCTAAGATTAGTAAGGATTATATCCGCACTGAAGCTGGTTTTAATTCTAAGAATAAAAATTACAAATGAAGCCGCAAGACAACTACCCCATACAAGCACCGAAACATTTTCGTTTGGGATAAAAAAATGTGCCAAAAGCGCCGCAATAACCAAGATGGCCGGTTCAAACAAGAATGCAAGTTCGCATAAAAAGGTATTTTTTAATTTTAAATTTCTAAACATAATAGTCCCCATTCTTAAAAATCCCGCTTACGCGGGATTTTTATTACTTGCTTTCAATAATTTCCTTGCCACCCATATAAGGACGGAGTGCTTCAGGGATTTTAACTGAATATTTTTCGCCATCGTAGCAAAGGTTATTTTCAAGGAATGCGATAAGCATTCTGGGCGGTGCTACAACGGTGTTGTTAAGGGTGTGTGCCAAGTATTTTTTGCCGTCAGCCGACTTCACACGAATACCAAGACGTCTTGCCTGAGCATCTCCCAAATTAGAGCAGGAGCAAACTTCAAAATACTTTTGTTGCTTAGGACTCCAAGCTTCAATATCGTAAGACTTAACCTTTAAGTCAGCCAAGTCGCCTGTGCAACATTCAAGTGTACGAACAGGAATATCTAAACTCTGGAACAATTCAACCGAGTAATTCCACATCTTGTTAAACCAATCCATACTTTCTTCAGGCTTACAGATAACAATCATTTCCTGCTTTTCGAACTGGTGAATACGGTAAATGCCACGTTCTTCAATACCGTGTGCGCCCTTTTCTTTACGGAAACAAGGTGAATAGCTTGTAAGTGTTAAGGGAAGCTTTTCTTCGGGGGTGATGGTGTCAATAAACTTACCAATCATAGAATGTTCGGATGTACCGATTAAATAAAGGTCTTCGCCCTCAATTTTATACATCATAGCATCCATTTCTTCAAAGCTCATAACGCCTGCAACAACGTTGCTTCTAATCATAAAGGGAGGAATACAGTAGGTAAAACCCTTGTCAATCATAAAGTCCCTTGCGTATGAAAGCACAGCCGAGTGAAGACGTGCAATATCGCCCATAAGGTAATAGAAGCCTTCGCCTGCAACCTTGCCTGCGGCTTCTTTGTCGATGCCGTCAAATGCTGCCATAATGTCGGTGTGGTAAGGTATTTCAAAATCGGGATTAGTCTTTTCACCATATTGGGTAACTTCAACGTTTTCGCTGTCATCACGACCAACGGGAACACTGTCATCCACGATGTTAGGAATCTTCATTTGAACTTCCAAAACTTTTTTCGAAAGTTCGGCTTCCTTTTCTTCCAAAGCCTTAAGCTCAGCCGCTTGTTCGTTTACAAGCTTTTTCATTTCTTCGGCTTCATCACGCTTGCCTTGACCCATTAGCATACCGATTTGCTTACTAACCTTGTTACGATTAGCACGAAGCTCGTTAGCACGGCTGTTAGCAGCGCATTTTTCGGTGTAAAGTTCAATCACCTCATCAACCAAGGGAAGCTTATTTTCCTTAAACTTCTTAACAATATTGTCCTTAACTAATTGCGGATTTTCACAAATAAATTTAATATCAAGCATTTTTTCTCCTCCAAAGGGCAAAATAATACTCATAAAGTATACCACAATTCAAATCTTATGTCAATTTTAAGGAGAAAATTTTATGAAAAATAAGTCTAAATTTCCCGAAACACCCGACCGCACCCCAAATACCCCACTAAAACCTAAGGAAGAAAGCAAAAATGTGATTGATTTGCTTAACGAATACGGCACATACGAAATTCAGCCCACCTGCGATAACGAAAACCAATACCCTTGTATAGCGCAAGGCTTTAATAAAAATATCATAGAAACCGACCGCCAAAACAAGCACTTCAAAGGTGCTAAATGGGAAAGTCGTGAAACACAAAATAATAAGGATAAACAATAATACTTCACTTGACAACACCAAGGATTTAGGTTATAATCATTAAGTGGCATTTTTCGCCACCTACATATATGCGGGTATGGTGAAATTGGCAAACACGCATGATTCAGGTTCATGTGTCGCAAGACTTGCAGGTTCAAGTCCTGTTACCCGCACCAGTCGGGTATCTCGACTAACATCTGTGAAAAATATTCTTTATGGAGACGTATCGAAGTGGTCATAACGGGGCTGACTCGAAATACTTTCGGTTTGTTTTGATGACCTCCTTTAAACCCTTTGTTTATCAGGGTTTTTGAGAACTGTTTTGGAAAGTGCCATATTTTCTAATGGTTTTTCTAATGATTTTCCACTTACAATTTAATATTTTTTGCTTGAAACGGAGAGTTATCGAAGTGGTCATAACGAGCTCGACTCGAAATCGAGTTGCGAGTTAAATCGCACGAGGGTTCGAATCCCTCACTCTCCGCCATATATAAAGCAGCAGGTTTTTATGCCTGCTGCTTTTCTTTTAGCATAGCATTCATCTGCTCAATTTGAACAACAGACTTATTAACTCTGGATAAATATTGATAAGAAGCCATCCATTCAAGCAAGGAGGTCTTGGGAACTACCCGTGTATTGAAATATTCAACACACTGTAAGTCGCCAGATAATATCCATCGTCTAATAGTTTCTTTGGTATAACCTGTCATAACCGTAACCTCTTTCAAAGTTAGGATATCTTTTTTGCTACGAAATTGCCGATTATACCATTCCCGTGCAAAATCACTGTCGATTATTGCAAAACAGTTTGCTTGCGTTTTCTTTGCTTTGTATCCAGAACCAAACATCCCCTCTGGATATTCAAATACTGAACCACTCTCAATAAATTGCAAAACATCACATTTCTTAATAAGATAACGATGTGTTTTTTTGCCTGTGTCAGTGCAAGGTATTACACCATTGTCAAGCATATACTTTGCTTTTCGCTTACTGATATGCAGCATCTTATCCATATCTTCAAGCGATATAATTTTCTCATTTTTCATAGATTACATCACACCAACTTTCTCGGCGATTTGCTTTCGCCGTTCAAGTTCTGCATTGTTAGAATTGACCACATTATCAAAAATGCCCGTGCCAACAAAAACACTACCTGTTTGTTCAATATCTTCCATATCAGGATGTAGATAATATTTTGCTGTAATACTCGATTCTGAATGACGAAGATATTGCTGTATGAGTTTCAAGTTCATACCCGATTGTTTCATCAGCAATGTGCCCGTTGTATGACGGAGAGCGTGAAACTTGATATTTTTCAAACCTATTCTTTTAAGAACTACTGCAAAGTGGTCAGTGATATAGTCAGGACGAAGAAGTGTACCGTCAGTTCCTACACAAACAAAATCATAAAATCGTTTATCATAACAATTGCCAAAAATCTGTT
>JAZORK010000113.1:0-4573 GCA_045656485.1 Acutalibacteraceae bacterium
TGGTAATCAGCGACCACAAAGAGCTGAGATAAATCTATACCACTTTAACACACCGTCTTGAAAAAGGCGGTGTTTTTTTATTTTTACATTAAAAATCATACTTTAGTATGATGATTTTAGGTTTTGTATTTTGATAAAATATATATGTAGAATTAGAAGTGTATATATTCTAAAAACTTTTTAGCAAGGAGATGATATGTAATGAATAACATTGTTGTCAGTATGAGCAACAATTTACTGGCAGAGGCAATCACAAAAATGCTTGCTGACAGTGGCGATTTTCGTCCGATTTGCTTAGAGGTAAACAAGAAAACCGACTTGCCCGATCAATGCGAAATGCTATCAGCAGAAACATTGCTGTCAGAAGTATCATACGCTTCGTGTACAACGGTTGAAAAACGAATTGCCGAAGCTAAAGCGGTGCGTGAAAAAATGCCGAAATGCAAAATTGTTTTCTTGTGTGATGAAAACTCTGCCCCCGATATTGCGAGACAAGTAATGCTTGCTAAAAAAGACGGACTGATCGATGCCTTTTTCTATTCCTCCGTCACGGCAAAGTATCTTGTAGCGGCGCTATCGGCGCTTTAGAAAGGCGGTGGAATAGAAATATGGCTTATGTGCAAAGCACGGCGGTAAACTTGTTTGATGAATACTGTCTGCGGATTCCTCCAAAGCTTAAGGGCTATCAGGATGGCCCACCCGGTCGGCGGGTGATGTTCATTACCGACCAAAAGGAAAACTTTAATATTTCCTTTGAGGAAGGTATGAAGCCGATGGATACGATCTCCGAGGGTGAAGGGGTATCAACCGTCAGTTATCAATGCCGTCAGGAAGGCAAATACATTCACCTTCAACGCAGAAGCGAATCTCCGATACGCTATGCATGCTTCCACTTTGAACTGGAGGATGAAAACGGAACGGCGCATGTCCTACCCGGTCAAATGGTAATCTCTACCGACTATGCTTGGTCAGATGGTATCGAACCGGTTTTGATGGAATTGCTCAGCGGCATCGCCGTTTGTAAAACAAAGTAATAAAATTTTTATAAGGAGAAAAATTTATGAAAAAAATATTTGCTGTTATTTTAGTTTTAATTTTATCTTTGAGCATCATAGGTTGTGCTGATGAAAAAACTGTTAGCAGCGAGCCCGTAAGCAGCGGCACTCAATCAAATGAATCAACCGTTAGTGATTCTGTTGATAGCAGTGAAAAGGTTGAAACTGAAAATAAAAATGAAACAGACCAAAAAGAAACCGATAAGACGGAATCGGTTAACAAGCCTGTTTCAAGCCAAAGCAATAATAAAACCGAAACAAAAAAACACACAAAACACGTTTACGATAACGATTGCGACACCAAGTGCAACGAATGTGGCGCAAAGCGTAATGTAGGCAAACATAAGTATGATAATGCATGCGATTCTAAATGTAATGAATGTGGTAAAACCCGTAAAGTTGAGCACGATTATGATACACCCTGCGCTATAGAATGTGTTCAATGTGGATATATACGCAAAGCGCCGGGGCATGTTTATGAAAGCGATTGCGATACAAACTGCGATCTTTGTGAATACGACAGAGGCGGCGGATGTGTTTATGATGGTCCCTGCGACGCAGAGTGCAACAATTGTTTCCAAGACCGCTACACCGAGCACGGCTTCGAGCTTGACGAAGCAGGCAACTGTAAGCTTTGTGGCGAATATGTAGGCGAATCTTAAAAAAATACTGTTATTTAGCATTTGCTAAAAAGTGTTTTTATAAAAAATTAAGAAAAGAGGAAAACAAATGAAAAAAATATTAGCAGTTTTATTATCTTTGGCATTGCTGATGAGTTTAGTTCCGTTAGGAACGATAACAGCCAGCGCTGCCAGCCCCACGGTGTACGTGGGCAACGTTTTGGTGACCGATGGCACCTATCTGCCAAACGGAGCCACCAAGACCCAAACCACCAAACCCACTAGCGGTGGCTATGCTTATCTCAGCGGTAGCACCCTGACCTTGAATAACTATTCCTACACCGGTTCGGGTATGCTTGTGGGCGGCGGTGCGGACTGCTATACCGCTGTTTATGCCAATGGCGCTTTGACAGTTAGTCTATACGGCACCAATACCTTGAATATGAATAACACCACCGAAAGTTACGCTATCTATTGTATCGGTAACCTTACTGTTAAAGAGGGTGCTGACGGTGGCAATTTGACCATTAAAAACTGCACCAGAGGTATCGAGAACAACGGCGCAATATCCATTGTCGGTGGCAAGGTAACTATCGACGCCGTTGACTACGGTGTATATTGTCGAAGCACTTTTGGTTTTACCGGCGCTAACGTAACCATCAAAACCACAGCGAAGGATGGTATTTACACTAAAGACGCCTTGATTTTAAGCGGTAATATCACAATTACTGCAAAAGGTGTTGGTATCAGTACAAGCGGCACGTATGGCCAAAGCGGTGGTATTGTGACAATCGATGCGGTATCTGCCGGCATTTTGTCTATTTCCACCTTTAAACAAACCGGTGGCGAATTGTACGTTACTTCCGACTCTAACGCGGTTTCTTCCATCAGTGATGTTACCTTCAGCGGCGGTTTCTTTGACATTAAAAGCTCCTCGATTCGCGCCTTGGTCGGTAAAACCGTTACCTTTAAAAACCTCACCCCCAATGCGGCCAACTCTGCGAACGGCACTCTGTTCACTTATAACCAAGCCAACATCGCCAACTATAAGCGCATTTGCTATCAGCCCGAAGTTTACGTAGGCGGCGTGGGCCTTGTTCACGGCCAGTATCTGGCTACAGGCTCCAACGCTCCCACCACCACCAAGCCCAGCGGCGGCTATGCCCATTATTTTCACGGCGCCCTGATCCTCAACAACTATGAGTGTACGGGCCCCATCAACGGTGGCGGTCCTGACTATCGGGGAATTGAAGCCGATGGCGACCTATATATTATACTGGAAGGCGACAGCCGATTCAGCAACATATATGATGGTATTGGTATAGACGGAAACCTTGTCATTGACGGGGGTGATGGCCATCTCACCCTCTCAGACATCACCAGAGAGGGTATCTATGCCGATGACATCGCCCTTCACAGCGGCAAATTGACCATCAATAAAGCAACTATTGGTGTCGCTGTCAATAATAACGTCACCATCACCGGTGGTGCTATCACCATTAACTCCAGCTACGACGGCGTTTATGCCGACGATGGCGAAATCACCATCTCAGGTGGTACTATAAACATAGATGCCTACGACAACGGCATCTATGCCAGCAGAAACATCATCATCTCAGGTGGTACTATCACTCTCGACTCCGATAGCGAAAGCATCTATTCCTATGAAAATATCATAATCTCCGGCGGCACAATCGATGTCATCGGCGGTTCTCAAGCGCTCTACGCCTACGAAAAAATCCTTATCGACGGTGTAACTATTAAGGCTTCTACCACCAAAGACGGTGCTTTGGTGAATTATGTAGCCGCCAATAACGACACCTACAAGCGTGTGGTGACCGCAAAATCGTCTGCGCCAACATATTCGGTTATTTTCTATTTTGGCGGCGATCCTTTATTTGGTGTAGATGTAGAAGAAGGTAAAACTGTAGAAGAACCCGCAGAACCTGCGCAGGATTGCAAGACTTTCTTGGGTTGGTATTTAGGTGGCACCAAGTACGATTTCTCTAAACCCGTTACTAAAGATATTGTTTTAGTGGCAACATTTAAAGAAAACCACACCTACAGCAACGCTTGTGACAAATCCTGTAATGTGTGCGGCAATACCCGCAGTACAACCCATTCCTACAAAACAACAACCACCAAAGCTACAACTTCGAAAAACGGTAGCGTTGTTAAAAAATGCTCAGTTTGTGGTTCACAAGCAAGCAAGACCACAATCTACTACGCTAAAAAGATTAAACTTTCAACAACTAAATATACCTATAACGGCAAGGCTCGTAAACCAAGCGTAACTGTTTACGATTATAAAGGTAACAAGATTTCTTCAAGCAATTACACCGTAAGTTATGCTTCCGGATGTAAGTATGTAGGTAAATATAAGGTAACCATTAAGTTCAAGAGTAAATACAGCGGAACCTTAACAACTTACTTTACAATCATTCCTAAGGAAAGCAAGGTTTCATCACTTACAGCAGGAAAGAAGAGCCTTAAGGTTAAACTTAGCAAGGTATCCTCACAAGCTTCCGGTTACGAGATTCAATACTCAACATCCAAGAAGTTTACAAGTGCAAAAACCAAAAAAGTTACAAGCTATAAGACAACATCTGTTACTCTTAAGAGCTTGAAAGCAAAGAAAACTTACTATGTTCGTGTTCGCACTTATAAGACTGTAAACGGAACTAAATATTATTCGGGCTGGTCAACTTATAAATATAAGAAAACTAAATAAATATATGTAGGAGGTTTTTTATATGTCAATATTTGATAATTTGAAAAAAGCAGGCGCCGCCATTGGCGGCGCAACTGCTGGTATTAGTGCTAATAACGGCGGTAGCGGGGCACAAACTTTTACCTTTTCGGCTTTACCCGAAAGCTTAGCCGAAATGCAAGCTTTAC
>JAZORK010000114.1:0-1713 GCA_045656485.1 Acutalibacteraceae bacterium
TAAGAGTTTTAAAAAGAAATTCCGCAATGGCGACGATTGGAAACTTTCAACCACTCAATTTGAAACCGGTAAAAGAGAAAAAGATTGGGAATTTTCAGGTAATACCTAATAAAAAAATTAAAGTATAACCTAATAATTACAAATAAGAAAATCCGTTCTCGAATGAAGTGAACCCCAAAGTTTAGACAAAATTAAATATTAAATTGTTTGTGAATGAGTTCGGTATTGTACCGGACTCATTCCTTTTAGTTTTAAGGAAATTCTTTCGTTGTTGTAGTAATGAATGTATTTCTTTAATTCATCAATGAAAGCGTTAACGCTTTCGAATTTTTCGCCGTAGAACATTTCAACTTTCAGTCTGCCGAAGAAGTTTTCCATAGCACCATTATCCATACAGTTACCTTTGCGAGACATACTTTGAATAATGTTATGTTCGGTGAGTAATCGTTGGTATTCGGCATGTTGGTACTGCCAACCTTGATCAGAATGAAAAATTGGTGTTGCATCAGCAGGAAGTTTTGCAAATAAACCATTAAGCATTTCTCTAACTTGTTCTAAATTAGGACTTGTTGAAATGGAATAAGATACTATCTCATTATTGAATAAATCTAATACAGGTGAAAGATACACTTTTTCATCACAAACATTAAATTGTGTAACATCTGTCGTTATCTTTTCAAATGGTTTAATTGCTGAAAAATCTCTGTTAAGTAGATTATCTGCAACTTTACCAACCGTTCCTTTGTATGAATGGTATTTATCGTTTTTACGTTGTTTGCCTTTCAAACCAAGGTTATTCATTAGTTTTTGTACGGTTTTATGGTTAATTACATAACCTTTGTTACGCATAGCTATTGTGATTCTACGGTATCCGTATCTACCTTTATTTGTATTGTAGATTTCTTGTATTTCTTGCTTTTCACATTCGTATTTATCTTTATTCGGTTGTTTTAAATAGTAATAGTATGTGCTGCGAGCAAGACCAGATAGCTTAAGCAAATCTTTCAGCGGATACTTTTGCCTTAGTTCAGAGATTATTTTTGCTTTTTGCCGTTCTTTCGCTCTTCCGCAAGAACTAAGGCACTCAGTTTTTTTAAGTATTCTATCTCCATACGAAGTCGCTGGTTTTCGGCAATTAAATCTTCCTCAACCTTTTTATCTAACTTAGGTGGTCTGCCTTTTCTTGTTCCGCTAACGGAACAAGCTCTGCCTCGTCTTTCTTTCATTAGACCTTCGGCTCCTTCTTCCAAGTATATGCGTTCCCACCGTTGTATTTGTTTTTGATAGTTGTGTTCTTGTCCTCTGCTTATGTCCCAATACTTTCGTATGGTTTCATTATAACTCAAATGGTGTTCTCGCATATCTATTATAACACCTATTTTAAATTCTGCACTATAAACTTTGTTTTTTCTTCCTGTTTTACCCATAAAAAATATGCACCTCCAAAAGTGTCTAACTTTTGGGGTGCATATCAAAACGAGGACGGGCGGTGTTTTTATTTTTATTTAATTAGTTTCTAATCTATCATCTTTATATAATAAATAAGCCAAAAGCAAGGCAAAAACTCCCGAAACCAGTTTGCCAACAATCATAGGCAAAACATAGGCTTCATCAAATGCCATAGTAAAAGCTAAATGACCACCAAAGGTAAATGCAGCCGAAACTGCAAAGGCCGAATTTAAAACAGTTCCTTTTTTATCCATTTTATTCATT
>JAZORK010000115.1:0-10595 GCA_045656485.1 Acutalibacteraceae bacterium
GCTTTACCCCAAGATGATTTATCTGGTGTTCTAGAAACCTTAAAGCAAGGCAAACCTGCCATTTGTGAAGTAAAAGAGAAAATAGAATGCGAAGGTATAATTTGCACCGAAGTTTTTTGTAATGATGAAACTGTTCCCGCCATTCATACCATCGGCTATACCGATAGTGAAAGTAACGGTGTAAGCGGTCTTCAAAAGGCTTATAATAGCATATTAAAAAGTGAAAACGACATCTATATTCGTTATGCCTGTGACGGCAAAGGCAGGGTTTTAACAGGCGTAAAGCCTGAAATCATAAATGCAGTATCCCCCTATTCTAACGGTGTTGTTACAACAATTGATATTAATATTCAAAAAATTGCCGAAGAGGCTTCCGACAGTTTAGAACTTGGAGCTATCGTTATAGCTGACAGTAAAACTAGCAAAATCCGTGCGATTACAAGCCTCCCAAACTTTACCACAAGCACTATTGAGAGCTTATTGAATGATGAAACTACTCCCCTTTTTAACCGTGCTTTAGCGGCTTATAATGTCGGCTCAGTTTTTAAACCCTTAGTTGCTGCAGCAGGATTAGAAAACAACCTTGAAAATATTAAGTATAACTGCAAAGGCAGTATGAAAATTATCGACCGTAACTTTCGCTGTCACGAAGAGCACGGACACGGTGCCGTTAATTTACCAAATGCTATAGCACAGTCTTGCAACACATATTTTTTTAAATTTTCTTCCAAAATTGGCTGTAGTGAAATTTTCAAATTTACAAATATTCTAAATTTTGGTAAATCAATTAAAATATGTGATAACATCCACAGTGCTAAAGGAAGCTTACCCACTAAAGAAAGCCTTGAAAATGCAGCACATTTAGCCAACTTCAGCATAGGTCAAGGTGTTTTAACGGCTAGTCCGATTTCTATGCTGCCACTGTACACGGCTATTGCAAATGGCGGTGAATACTACCTGCCTAGCATTGTTGAAAGCACTATTCAAAACGGAGAAGAAAACAAATACAACATCGGTTATCCCACTAAAGCTTTTTCAGCAGATACCGCCCAAAAGTTAAAAAACGCCCTAGCGCTCGTTATAAACGAAGGTACAGGCACACTCGCAAAACCTAAAACTGTTACAGCAGGCGGTAAAACCGCCACCGCACAAACAGGAAAATACCACAACGGTAAAGAAAAAATAAGCAGTTGGTTTTGCGGATTTTTCCCCCTTAAAGACCCCGAATATGTGGTAATAATTTTTTCAGAAGACACCACAAAGCAAACAAAATCCTGTGCTAAAATCTTTGCCGAAATAGCAGATAAAATCACAGCTTTGCCCTAAAAATCTAAGTTGACAAAATGTAGTAATAAGTATATAATTAATGTGTATGTTTAAAAATTAAAAAAGGAAGTTTTTGTATGAAATGGACCTCACTTAATGACCTTAGAGAAAAATATCTTGCCTTCTTTGAATCGAAAGACCATTTAAGGCTCGGGAGTTTCTCTTTGGTGCCTAACAACGACAAATCTCTATTACTCATAAACTCGGGTATGGCGCCGATGAAAAAGTATTTCACAGGTGAAGTAACTCCCCCTAGCGTTCGCGTTACTACCTGCCAAAAGTGTATTAGAACACCCGACCTTGAACGTGTTGGTATTACTGCGCGTCACGGTACATTTTTTGAAATGCTTGGTAACTTCTCTTTTGGTGACTACTTTAAAACTGAAGCTATCACTTGGGCTTGGGAATTTTTGACCGAAACTTTGGAAATCCCCGCTGAACTTTTATGGCCTTCAGTTTACGAAGAAGACGACGAATCGTATAACTTCTGGCGTGACGTTATTGGCGTTCCCGAAGAAAGAATTGTAAGAATGGGCAAAGCCGACAACTTCTGGGAACACGGCACAGGTCCTTGCGGTCCTTGTAGTGAAATTTACTTCGACCGTGGCGAAAAATACGGCTGTGGCTCACCCGACTGCAAACCCGGTTGCGACTGCGACAGATATATGGAAATTTGGAACAACGTGTTCTCACAATTCAATAATATGGGCGACGGAACTTACACCGAGCTTGAACATAAAAACATTGACACGGGTATGGGTCTTGAAAGACTTGCTTGTGTTATGCAAGGCGTTGACAATATGTTCGAGGTTGACTCAATCAGAAACATATTAGATAACGTTTGCAAAATTTCTGGCAAAGAATACGGCAAAGATACCGCTACCGATATTTCTATTCGTGCTATTACCGACCACGCAAGGGCTGCTACATTTATGATAAGCGACGGTATTATCCCCTCTAACGAAGGCAGGGGCTACGTGCTTCGCCGTATTATCCGCCGTGCTGTTCGCCACGGTAAATTAATCGGTATTAACCGTCCCTTCTTTATGGAACTTTGCGATACTGTAATTAACGAAAACAAGGCCGGTTATCCCGAACTTATTGAAAAGAAACAGTTAATTACCAAAGTTATCAATAACGAAGAAGCTTCTTTCAACAAAACCGTTGACTCAGGTCTTGCAATGCTTGAAGGTCTTGCCAAAGAGGGTGAAACCTTCTCGGGCGAAAATGCATTCAAGCTTTATGATACTTACGGCTTCCCCATTGACCTTACTATTGACATTTTAAAAGAAAAAGGCATCGCTATTGATACCGACCGTTTCTATGAGCTTATGGAAGAACAAAAGCAAAAGGCTCGTAATGCTCGTAAATCTGCCGATGGCGAAAGCTGGAAGAGTGACGGCATCACTTTCGAAAATATAGAAGAAACTGTTTTTGTCGGCTATAGCGAAAATGAATACAAGACTCAAATTATTGATATTGTAGTTGACACCGAACACACCACCACTGCACTTGAAAAGCAAAAGGCTGTTATCGTACTAAAAGATACACCTTTCTATGCTGAAAGCGGCGGTCAGGTTGGTGACACAGGTGTAATTACTTGCGACGGCGGTAAATTTACCGTTACTAACACCACCAAGACTTCGGGCGGGATTATCACCCATTTCGGTTTTGTAAGTGAAGGTGCAATAAGCGTTGACGATACAGTATTAGCACAAATTGATGTTACACGCCGTAACGCTATTCGCCGCAACCACACCGCTGCTCACCTTTTACAAGCCGCACTCCGTAAGGTGCTTGGCAACCACGTTGAACAGGCAGGCCAGCTTGTTAATGAAAAAGTTGTGCGTTTTGACTTTACACATTTTTCTGCTTTAACTGCTGACGAACTTAAAGCGGTTGAAAATAATGTAAACGAAGCAATACTTAATGCGATTATCGTAGAAAATACCGAAATGCCTATTGACGAAGCTAAAAAACTCGGCGCTATGGCATTGTTCGGTGAAAAATACGGCGATGTAGTACGTGTTGTAAATGCTAAGGATGTTTCGGTTGAACTTTGTGGTGGTACCCACGTTGACAACACCGCAAAAATCGGTTTGTTCCACATCAACTCTGAATCAAGCGTTGCTGCTGGTGTACGCCGTATTGAAGCAGTAACAGGCGCTAACGTACTTTCGGTTATTGAAAATTACATTAACCTTGCAACCGACACAGCCGATGCATTAAAGGCTTCTAACATAAACGATATCGCTAAACGTGCCGCTATCGTTATGGCAGAACTTAAGGACACTCAAAAAACTCTTGAAAAGACCCAAGCACAAATTGCAAATGCAAAGCTTAGCAGTCTTTTAGACGGTGCTTTAGAAGTAAGCGGTCTTCGTGTTATTGCAAAAGACCTTAAAAACACTTCAGCTGACGAACTTCGCAAAATGTGTGATATTGTAAAGGCAGACAACCCTGATACAGTTACTGTTTTTGCAGGTGTAAACGGTGAAAAATTGACCTTCTGTGCTTCTTGCGGTAAGGATGCCTTAGCAAAAGGCGTTCACGCAGGTAACTTAGTACGTGAAATTGCAAAACTTACAGGCGGTAACGGTGGCGGTAAGCCCGACAGCGCAATGGCAGGCGGTAAAGATATTTCAAAACTTTCTGACGCACTCGCAAGTGTGGCATCTTTGGTTGAAGCACAAATTAAATAGGTGATATTATGAACGATTGTTTATTTTGTAAAATCATAAAGGGTGATATTCCAAGTAGTAAAATTTATGAAAATGAATTTATATACGCATTCAAGGATATCGACCCACAAGCCCCATTCCACGCAATTATTGTCCCAAAAGAGCATATTGCATCGGCTGATGAAATCAATGCCGAAAACAGCCACTATATTGCAAAGATTTTTGAAGCCGTAGCCGAAATTGCAAGAATGGAAAATCTTGAAAATGGATACCGTGTGGTTAACAACTGCGGAAGCGACGGTGGTCAAACCGTAGGGCACATTCATTTTCATTTATTGGCTCGACGCAATTTAGCGTGGCCACCCGGTTAATTTAAAAAGGACTGATATTTATGAAAAAGGACATCACTTTAATTGTTATGGCTGCGGGTATGGGCAGTCGCTTTGGCGGTCTTAAACAAATTGAGCCTGTAGGTAAAAACGGCGAAGCAATACTCGACTTTACAGTTTACGATGCCATAAAAGCAGGTTTTACAAAGGTTGTTTTTGTTATAAAACACGCTATTGAAAAGGATTTTAAGGAATTTGTAGGCGCTAGAATTGCTCAAAAAATCAAGGTAGAATATGTTTTCCAAGAAATTGACAAGCTACCCGAAGGATTTACTGCTCCCGCAGAACGTGAAAAACCTTGGGGTACAGCACACGCTATTCTTTGCTGCAAGGATGTTGTTAAAGAACCCTTTGCCGTTGTTAATGCCGATGATTTTTATGGTCGCTCCGCCTTGCAAAAGGTTGCCGACTTCCTTAAAGGTGACACCGAAAATTACTGTATGGTAGGCTTTCGCCTTGCCAATACTTTAACCGAAAACGGCTCGGTTTCACGTGGCGTTTGTGAGATTGACAACCAAAATTGCTTGACAAAGGTTACCGAGCGCACTAAAATTATTGACTGTAAATATACCGAAGATGATGGTGAAACTTGGACTCCCCTTTCTCCTGACACTGTTGTTTCTATGAATCTTTGGGGATTTATGCCCGATATGTTCGACTTTATAGAAGAAGGCTTTAATAATTTCTTAAAAGCGAATATAAATGTTCCTAAATGTGAATATTATTTACCAACAGTTGTATCTTCTTTAATTGATAACGGTCAAAAAAAGGTGCAAGTTTTAGTTGCCGAAGACCGTTGGTATGGTATCACATATAAGGAAGACAAAGAAAATGTTGTTAATGCAATCGGCAGTATGATTGATGCCGGTATGTATGAAAATATTTAAAGGAGAATTTTTATGAAATTTATCACAGTTAAAGATTATGAATCCTTAAGCCGCAAAGCTGCTGCTATAATCGCAGCAGAAGTTATCAGAAAGCCCGACTGCGTTTTAGGTCTCGCAACAGGCTCTACCCCTGTTGGCGCTTACAAAAATCTTATTAAAGCGTGTGAAAACGGCGACCTCGATTTTTCACAGGTTAAATCAATTAACCTTGACGAATACGTAGGTCTCGATGTTACCAGCGACCAAAGCTACCGTTACTTTATGAACGACAATCTTTTCAACCACGTAAATATTGACAAGGCTAACACTTTCGTTCCCAACGGCAAATCAGACGATATGAAGGCTGAATGTGAAGCATACGACAACCGCATTAAAGAAATGGGTATTGATATTCAACTTTTAGGTATCGGTGTTGACGGTCACATTGGCTTTAACGAGCCCGATACTTGCTTCACTAAGGAAACACACGTTGTAACCTTAGACCCCTCTACAATTGAAGCAAATGCACGTTTCTTTGAAAGCATTGACGACGTTCCGAAGACTGCTGTTACCATGGGTATGGGCGGTATTATGTCGGCTAAAAAGGTATTGCTTATTGCTAACGGCGCAAACAAAAAGGAAGTTGTAGAAAAGGCTTTCTTTGGCCCCATCACTCCCGAAATCCCCGCTTCTATCCTACAATTACACCCCGATGTTACTGTAATTTTCAGCGAAAATTAAGGAGTATTTAGGGATGTTTAAAAAAACCAAAGGATTAGTAAACGAATTTAAAGCATTTATAATGCGTGGCAACGTTATTGATATGGCAGTCGGTGTAATTATTGCAGGTGCTTTTGGCAAAATTACAACAAGCCTTGTTAATGATGTATTTATGCCCTTTATAGGTTGGATTATCGGCGGTTTTGACCTTAGTAAGCTTAATATTCTTCTAGCACCAGAGGTTGTTGATGAAGCAGGCGTGGTTGTTAGCCCCGCTGTTACCATTGGCATAGGCACCTTCCTTGTTACTATTATCGACTTCCTTATCATCGCATCAATTGTATTTATGGTAATTAAGGTTTTTGCCAAAGCTCGTGAACTTTCCGAAAAAGCACTTGCTAAAGAGGCTGAAGCCACCGAAGAAACACCCGAAGAACCTAAGCCCACCAGCGAAGAATTATTAGCTCAAATTCTTGAAGAAATCAAGAAAAAGTAATAATTTTTTTAAACACAAACCTATTTAAGACAGTGTTGAAGCTTCGACACTGTCTTTTATTTATTCAATAGAATATTTTTAATAATATATAATAAAAAGGCTTGACTTTATCAAAGTAAAGTAGTAATATATTAAAGTGTTAAAATGAAAAGGAGAGAATTTTATGAGTTTTCATTCAAAATCGGTTGACCGACTTTTTAAGACCTTTTTAAATTTAGAATCTATTGAAGAATGCTATGCATATTTTGAAGACCTTTGCACCATTAAAGAGCTTTTAGATATGGCACAACGCCTTGATACTGCTATTTTGCTTAAAGAAGGCTTAAGCTATCAAAAAATATGCGAACAGGTAGATATAAGCACCGCCACTATAGGCCGTGTTAGCAAGTGCCTTAACTATGGAAGCGGTGGCTATGCTACAGCTATTGAAAAACTACAAAAGGGTGAAAACTAATGGATATTAATACTTTAGAACAAAGTGAACGTATTTTATTTTCTTTACGTTCCTTATACGATAAATACGGATACTCAAGATATAAAATGAATAAGTTTGAGGAATATGACCTTTATGCCAAAAATAAGGACTTCTTAATTTCGGATGAAGTAATCACCTTTACCGATAAGGGTGGTAAATTAATGGCATTAAAGCCTGACGTTACTCTTTCTATTGTTAAAAATACAAAGGATAATCCTAAAGCTGTTCAAAAGCTTTATTATAACGAAAACGTTTACCGTGTAACTAAGGGTGCTCACTCATTTAAAGAAATTATGCAGGTCGGCCTTGAAGTAATGGGCAATATTGATGACTATTGCATTTATGAAGTTTTAAAGCTTGCCGCTGAAAGCCTTATAGCAACCCAAAAGAACTGTATACTTGAATTTTCGCATTTAGATATTTTATCAGAGCTTATTGATTATCTTGCAATATCAGGCAATGATAAGCCCATGGTTATGCAGTTGATTAGTGAAAAAAACACACACGAATTAGCTGAGATATGCCGTCAAAACAATGTTGGCGAAGATAAGTACGCCATTTTAAAGGAAATTGTATCACTTTACGGTACGATAGGTGAAGTTTTACCTAAAATCAACACATTACTTAAAGATATTGTAAGTGATGCAACACTTGACACATTTACAAAAATCGCAACTGCGCTTGATGCTACCGAACAAAATGATATGCTTCGTATTGATTTTTCGATTATAAGCGACAGCAGATACTACAACGGCTTTGTATTCCGTGGCTTTGCTGAGGGTATACCTACAAGTATTCTTTCAGGCGGACAATACAACTCTATGATGGCAAAAATGAAGCGCAAATCGGGTGCTATCGGCTTTGCGGTATATTTAGATATGCTTAGACAATACGAAACCGATATTTGTGAATATGATGTGGAAAATTTACTTGTTTACGATAAAGAAACCAACATTTGCGAAATCACAAAACAAATTAAGGGAATCACTAGCAAGGGCGAAAGCGTCCTAGCGGTAAGTGATATTCCAAACGATATTAAGTATAAAACCCTTATTAAACTTACAAACGGCGAGGTGGTAACAAATGAATAATATGCTTAATGTTGCCTTACCTAAAGGCCGTCTTGGTGAAAAGGTTTACGCTATGTTTGAAAAAGCAGGCTTCCCCTGCCCTTCAATTAAAGAAAACAACCGCAAACTTATTTTTGAAAATGAAGAATGCGGTGTTAGGTACTTTTGGGTAAAACCCAGTGATGTTGCAATTTATGTTGAACGAGGCGCTGCTGATATTGGCGTTGCGGGTAAGGATATTTTACTTGAATACGAGCCTGATATTTACGAACTTTTAGACCTTAATATAGGCAAATGCCGTATGGCAGTAGCTGCAAAAAAGGATTTTCGAGATAATCCCGTTAAACAGTTAAAGGTTGCTACCAAGTTTTCTAAAATTGCTACTAATCACTATCTTTCAAAGGGTAGGGATATTGATATTATTCACCTTAACGGCTCTATTGAAATTGCCCCAATCCTTAACCTTTCGGATGTTATTGTGGATATAGTTGAAACAGGAACAACCCTTAAAGAAAACAACCTTACAGTAATTGAAACAATTGTGCCCATAAGCGCAAGACTTATTTCGAATAAATCGGCTTATAAGTTTAAAAGTAAACAAATTGACAAGCTTGTAGCATCAATAGCTGAGCAAGTGGAGGAAGCATTATGATTAAAATTTTAAAATATAATGAGGTTTCAAAGGCAGATATTTTTGCCCGTGTAACACCCACCGTTAATGTAGAAGGCATTGTAACCGATATTATAAACAATGTAAGAGAAAGCGGTGACAAAGCCCTTTTCGAATACTCTAAAAAGTTTGACAAAGCCGACCTTACCGCATTACAGGTTAGTGAAGCAGAAATAGATGAAGCTATGACCTTGGTCGAAGACCGCTTTATAGAAATACTTCAAAAAGCCGCTTGTAACATTCGCAAATTCCACGAAAAACAGGTGCGCAACAGTTTTATTATCAATGATGAAGACGGCATTGTTATAGGTCAAAAAGTTATTCCAGTAGACCGTGCAGGTCTTTATGTTCCGGGCGGTACTGCGGCTTACCCTTCAACCGTGCTTATGGACTCTATTCCCGCTAAAATTGCAGGCTGTAAAGAGGTTGTTATAGTAACACCCCCTAACGCCGAGGGTAAAGTTAATCCTGTTATTTTGGCTGCTGCCCGTATTGCAGGGGTTGATAAAATATTTAAAGTAGGCGGTGCACAAGCTATTGCCGCTTTAGCATACGGTACTGAATCTATACCAAAGGTTGATAAAATAGTAGGCCCCGGTAACGCCTTTGTTGCCGAAGCCAAAAAACAGGTTTTCGGTCAAGTTTCTATCGATATGATTGCAGGTCCGAGCGAAATTTTAATAATTGCCGATGGTAAAACAAACCCCCCCCACGCCGCAGCCGATTTACTTTCTCAAGCCGAGCACGATAAATTGGCTTCTGCTGTACTTGTTACCGATTCTTTAGAACTTGCAAATGCTGTTAGTGACGAGCTCGAAGTTCAAATTCCGCTTCTTTCACGAAGTGAAATAGCAAGAGAATCCATTGATAACCACGGTAAAATTATTGTTGCCGATAATTTAGATGCGGTTATTGAAATTTCTAACGAATTAGCACCCGAACATTTAGAGCTTTGTGTTGAAAACCCCTTCGATTATCTTGATAAAATCCGCCACGCAGGTTCTATATTTATGGGTCGCTACACCCCCGAAGCTTTAGGTGACTATTTTGCAGGACCAAACCACACACTCCCCACAGGCGGCACTGCAAAGTTTTCAAGTCCCCTTTCGGTTGATGATTTTGTAAAGAAAACACAGTATACCTACTACACACGTGAAGCACTAAGTAAAGTAGCCGAAGATGTTGCCTACTTTGCCGAAGCAGAAGGTCTTACCGCCCACGCTAAAAGTGCCACAATTCGTACTCAGGAGACTAAATAATGAGTCAGTTTTTAAGTAAAAAACACGCTTTGCTTGTGCCTTATACCCCTGGTGAACAACCTAAAGGTATGACACTTACAAAGCTTAACACTAATGAGTCACCCTTTCCCCCATCACCTAAAGCACAAGAATTGGCCAAAAAAGCTGCCGAAGATTTATACCTTTACTCCGACCCCGAGTGTCGTGATTTAAAGGCTATTGCTAGTGAGTATTTTGGAATGACGCACGACCAAATCATCTTCACAAACGGCAGTGACGACGTTTTAAACTTTGCTTTTTGTGCCTTTTGTGACAAAGAACACCCCGCAGTATTCCCTGATATTACATACGGTTTTTATTCGGTTTTTGCCGATTACAACCATGTACCTTATGAAACCATACCGCTAAAAGAGGATTTCACAATCGATATTAACGATTATATTGGCATAAATAAAAACATTTTCATTGCCAACCCTAATGCACCTACCGGTATTGCTTTACCGCTAAATGATATTGAAAAAATCGTTAAAAGCAACCCACAAAATATAGTTGTAATTGATGAAGCATATGTTGATTTTGGTGGCGAGAGTGCAATTAAACTTATAGACAAATATAACAATTTAATTGTTACCCAAACATTTTCAAAATCACGCTCAATGGCAGG
>JAZORK010000116.1:0-18819 GCA_045656485.1 Acutalibacteraceae bacterium
AACAGTCAGTGCCATTCTGCTTTGCTTTTAAGATCTTCATTCGATTAGCTCTGTTCGCAACGTTGCGGGTGCATACCTTAAAATCAAATCTGTCATACAAAGCACGTAGGCATTTTTCTTCCGGATTATTGAAATTGGGAATTTCATTTGATGCTGAGAAGAAACTGATAACCGGGATATCGGTGGTTACGCCCTCATTGGTGTATTTGCGCTCGTTGAGTGCTTTAAGCAAACTGTTGAGCACACCATCATTCGCCTTGAACAGCTCGTCCAAGAAACAGATATGGCTATCGGGAATCTTGCCATCGGTCAGTATTTCAGGACTGCCTTGGTTGTATAAGGCAAGTGCACCTTGATAGCGGCTCATTTTGCCTTGCAATTCCGCAAGCTGAATAAACTCAGCATCAGTTTGGGCAGTATCCATAAGCACCTTCAACTGCTTCTGCATTTCGCAATACTTTGCATCGTTTTTAAGGCGCGAATTAGAAATGTGACCGGGAATGATACTTGCAAGGTCAAGTCGTCCAAATAACTGCTCTTGGTCGATGCCTTTGCTCATAAGTACATCAAACTGCTTTGCATCGGTGATGTGCAAACGGAACCTATCAATCGCTTGGGATTTTGCTTGTCCGGGGTCACCAAGAACAAAGAGGTTTTTTCTTGTGAGCAATGCCAGAGCGATGATATGTATAAGCTCATCACGCTCGGCAAGGCTATCTGATACCTCTGAAATAACGGCTTTCATTTTTGTTCTTAACATAAAGTGTTTCCTTTCATATTACGCTGCGGCAGGTACCGCAACCTTGGATTTAGTTGTTTTAGCACGGGTTTTCTTTTCCTTTTTCTCTTCGGGCGTGGCAATTCTAACAGGACCTCTCGGACCGACACAATATTTGCTTTGATTTGCCTCAATTAGCATAAAGCCGCGTGGATCAAGTGAAAGGGTTAGCGGCCCTGCTGTTTGTCGAAGACAATCGAGCAGCCATTTAGATTGATAATTAAATCCATTTATGTCTGTTGGTACGGTCTCTGTTGCAGGAATTTGTGCCTGTGATGCACCTGTTGCCGTTTTTGTTCGCATTGCTACACAGTTATCGGCAATACAGAGATTGATGCAGGGGTCGTCTCCCGTGTTGAAGATTGTGGAGACGTTACCGGCCAATTCATACAATGCTCTGGCATCCATTGTTGCTTTATATGCGGGTTTAATATGGTTTACAAGCTTACTGCCTTCAATATAGTTGCCTTGATAGAGCTGAGAAGAGAAGAACATGTCTTCTTTCATAAAGACAGCGTAATTGCCTGCAATACCCACATACAATTCGTCGTTCGGTGAAACGATAGATGCAAGAATACTAAGTGCCTTTTCATGCAGAATTAAATCCATCTTTCCATCAGAAGCGTGCGGTGTTTGTGCTAATGCCGCAATCTGTCCGTTGGTGGCTTCTGCTGTTGTTTGCCCATCAGCAAAGGAAAGTTTTACAAATTGCAGAGAATGTCTGTGTATGTCCTGTACCTTTGGATCTGTGGCAAAGAGAGTTCTCTTGATAATGGAATTGATACCTTTAACACAGATAAAGTCTGCAGGAAATGGAATCGTCATGCGCGGGAACTTTTTAGAGTCAAGGTATGGCACACCGTATTTACAACTGCCACTTTTGATTTCAAGTTCATTACTGAAACCAATACCTAACTCTACAGTTTCACCGGGCAGAAGTTTTAACATCTCTCCGACAATAGGTTTAATAAGCATAGAGCCGCCTTCAAGAACATGCTCGTTACGCAGTCTGCATTGAATTTGAGTATGGGTGTCTGTACCTGTAATAGTAATAATGCCGGTGTTAGCATCCGCCTCAAAAAGTAGACTGCTGAGTTCGGGCAGGTCTTTCATATGACCCAGTGCTCGAAGTGCTGTTTTTACAGCATTTAATAGGTTTATACGATTTGCTGATATTCTCATTGATTTGCTCCTGTTCGTTAGATTTAGTCAATAAGAGAAATTTCATCGGGAGCCATTACGATACCGTCTAGACAGATATCCTCCATTGTTCGAGGATTGCCGTAAATGTGACTAAACCGTTTTTCAAGTTTGGCGATCACTTCGGGTTCTGTAGGCTCTTCAAAATCGCAGTAGATATCAATGCAATCGTTATCTGTATCCATATCACCATCTGTTGCGATTTCGGTAATTTTACCTACAAGTCCAGCATAATCGGATCGCTTATTTACGGAAACAGCAGCGCCGACAGTATAGGTAACACCCTCAAATTCAACGCTTTCTCCAATCTTGTTTGCTACCATTTGATTTCCATCCTTTCGATGTCAAGAGTCAGGAAATTCTTGTTAATGTATTCTCTTATATCCCATAAGCCTTTATACTCACTGTTTTCATCATCTAAACGTTCTTCTATTGCTTTTCGTAATGCTTCCAGTTTGTCTCGGTTAGGATTTAAAAGATAGTACGTTTCAAGAACCCTGTTCTTTGAGTTTTCGGGTTCGTTGTCAATAATATCGACTCGAATAATGTTTTCTACCATAGACAACGACCTAACTTTCAATAATATCTACATATTCTCGGATTATCTCCAAGGCATCTTCGTAGCTTTCCGACTTGGTGACTCTATCACGCATTTCAGAAGCCTTTTCCTTTGCATTGATAATGCTATACACTTTCATTGCGTTTTCTGCATGAGCAAGGATAGTGAAGATATTGCCATCGGGGGAATCAAAATCTACGTAGATTTTGGGTTTGGTTTGAATTGATTTCATTGATTTATCCTCCTCAAAAAATAAAAACCGACAGCAATATCACGCAACGAGGTCGAATAAAGAGAGCTGACCTGTATCGTGGTTTTTGCCATTGGCTTTTGTGGTTTGGATTGTTGGCTGTATCGGGAAGATAACAGTTGGGATTTTTGCGACTTCGGGTTTTGTTTGCTCTGCTACAAGAGGCGCCGTTTGTTCAGGCTCCTCAGTTACTTTTTGCTCACGATTACCGAGTATCGCCATTTTCTTAAAGCTGTCTGCCAGTTCGTTAACGTTTTCTTTCAATCCCGACATAAGCTCTTTTGCAAGTTGAGTAGTAAGATCCTCGCAATCAGACATTGCAGCTAAACCTTCCTCACTGATATTACCCTCGATAACCGTTGCCGCAGAAAGCTTTGATGCCATAAGACGCAGAGCTCGTTGCTGCATCGTGTCTTTGTAATAAAACATATATACTTCGACTTTCGGGGCAGTTTGGTTAATTCTCCAGCTTCGGCGGGATGCCTGACGGAAGATATAAAGGTTATAGGCAATGTTGTAAAATATAAGGGTTGTGAAAGCATTCAAATCCAAGCCGGTTTCCACCAAGGCAGGATTCGCCACTAATACACGAATACCTTTTTGAAGTTTCTTTTCTACCCATTCTTCACGCTTTATCGGTTCTATTGACGGTTTCAGTATGGCGGTGGGTATGTCTTTTTCATTCAGTGCCTTGAACATCTTATTTTGCGAATCAAGACGAGTCCAGGCAGTGTAGATAATGACATTTTCACCTGCAGCAACCTTGCGTTCTATAAGCTCGATAACCTTGTCGTCTTTGGGTTGCATAGTATCTATGTCGCCCAAGTCGCCTGGAATTATCAGAGCATCCTCCTCAGCTTTCCTAAAGGGATTATATATAGGATTGTGTCCGTATGGCTGATCGGGATATGCCGATAACAAGTTCATATACGAAGACAGAATACGATTGCCGATCTGCTTATCATTCTTCATAATCTTCTTAAACTCGTTTTCAAGCCGTTTATATTCTTCCTTGATTTCATCGGTCATCTCACAGAACAAGGGTATTTCCTCGTAATCGGGATGTTCTTTACCCATATCGGCAAGTGACAGAAATACCGCATTTTCAAGTAAGAACCTTGAATATACAAGCGGCGAAATACCAGGAAGGAATTTCTCACGGACTTTACGCTTGGTTGCCTTGGAAGTTGTGTTAAAAGTGTTTTGTTGCTCAACCTGATAGAGTTCTTCCACAACACCGTACTGATGGCAAAAGTCTCTTGGCGCCTCATACTTTTGATTATCTAAAAGCATAAGGTGGGATTTAAGACGAAACAGCAGATAAAAGATGCCTTTAGCATAGCCGTTCACAAGAGTAGCGGTCATACCGATAACCTTGCTTGATATGCCTGCAAGTTCAGCCATCGCCTGACCTTGAGCACTTTCTCCGGAATACTGATGCAGTTCATCCACTATAAAACCGTCTATCTTACGTATTCTTTTCTTGATATACGAGGATAACGGAAAGCGGTCAAATGCACCCGGCGCTGGAAATACTCCGTCAGGGTTTCTAACAACCTCTGCTATCTTTTCAGCGGCGGTTTCGGATTTGCACATATCAAATGCTTGACGTGCAAATTTACGGTGTATAAAACCGTAGGAGCCAATACGCACCCAGTCGTTTCTTGCAGGGGCTAAGTCTTTGGGATTAACCATAGACCATAATACTTGCTGACAGTTTTTATTCTGGCATTTATGGTTCTTGCCGTTTTCATTTAGAAAGAAACTTGCATCTGCTTTTACGGTATAATGACTTCCATCAACAAGTACATCCATTTCCTGAACATACCCACAATGGGGACATACAAAGCCACGCTTGATGCGGTCCCATTTTACAGACGGTTTTCGCATATATCCGTTACGGGCGGTTTCTTTTGATAGTATACAGTACACGGATTTATCGTGGTTTTGGTAGTAGTTATATATACCATCTACCTCAGCCATTGTATTGACGTGCATCGCATAACTGTTTGGAATCGTTTCGTGTATTTCTCGTACCCATTTGCCGGTGATGTGAGAAGGACAAATAACAACATTAAACGCTTTGTTATAAACCTTTCTCTTGGGGTTGCCGTGCTGATAGGCATAGAGAGCTGCACTTCCAATCTTGGTTTTGCCTGTGCCGCATTCTGCTACAAGTAATGCCATTTTGTCGGTTTCGAGCTGTCGCTTTAAGGCTTCAGCTGCACCTAGTTGGGCATCGAAGAGCGAATATCCTGCATTGCTTCTTACACAGTCGTTAACTTCGGTTATCTCCGGTGCAACGGGTTCCTCAGCAGGATTAAATCTCGGAGGAAAGCAGTTTTTAATACGTTCTGCTACCATCGAGCCAAACTCACCGAGATACTGTGTAAAGGTCTTGATGTTGTTGAAAACAGCCAGATTACCTGACTGAGTACCGGGAATGGTGATTTTACCCGATTTCAGTCCATCTTCAAGTACCTTAGCAACTTCCGATTCATCCTCTGATATTTTCATGTGCCACGCTTCGAACTTATATCCCAGTGAATATACAGTTAATTGTTGCAGTAATTTTTGGTTTATAAGTTCTGAAATAAAGTAGTCCTTGAATTCGGGGATTAACGGAACTGAGAGCTTGCGGTCAAGCTCTGCATACAGTTCATCACGTGATTTGCAGAAAAAGTACAGGTTTTTCTTGACAGCAACCTTTGTGCTGTCGGATTCATCGTCACCGAACATAATTGTATTCGGAATGTCGTCTTTGAGGTAATGCATACCCTCGGCATAAACGCCGTCATGGGATAGCTTACGCTCATAGGTTTTGGGTCCTTTTGTGTTCACTTTGATGGTTTCGCGTGCTCCTTGCAGTTCAAGATCGCATCCGGCTATAAGGATATCGCTCATTGCCTGTACCGCTTCTGGATAGCCGCCGATACGAAGGGCAACGATTGTTTTATCCTTGTCGAACACAATCAAGTCTGAATAATTAGTAAGTTGGATTTTTTCGCCCTTACTAACGCAGGAGACTTTGATAAGGGGTTCAGTCGCCAATGAATACATCAGTCCTTTCCATGATTTATTTTATTTATATAAACAAAAAAGACCGTGCCATCTCCTATAGGGGGAGTAATGACACGGCCTTTTATTGTCCGTTGAGATTTATTCATTTGTCGCTGCGTTTGCAGAAAATAAAAAAGGCGGATTTATCCCGTTAAGAGTAATCCGACCTTGTGCATCAAACCTATGTCCCCGAAGGGAACTTCAATCAAACCTAAGAACAAATACATTATAATCAATTATAGTTTCCCTGTCAATACATCATTTAAAATTATTGTTTTAACTTATATTTTATTCAAAATATTAATTAGTATTAAAAGCAAACTACAAAGTGAAAATATAGTTATCTATATAAATAACTACTCCCCTATTAAATAAACTTTCGTTTTAATATATAGTCATTCAGCATAACAAGATACATTTTTAATAAACTACATTAGATGAAAAGCAAATATTTATTACATATATTAAGCGCTTTAAAATAGAAATCTTATAGTCGTAGGTTATTCAAAATTAAACACAACACATTAAAAATGTATTAATTTCCCATATATTTTTATAAAAATTTAAGATTTAGGTTGATTTTTTTACCTTCCAAACGATGTTGTCTTAATGAAAAGGGTTAGGAAGGTAAAAAAATGTCAAATATAACATATAAATTATCCGATATTAATGAAGAGCTCATAGAATTGGCAGATAAATATATAAAGGCTGTTATAAGTAATTCAAAAATTGATGCTGTGCGTAAAAAAGAACGCCGAAAAAAATCAGAATTTATTATTTATCGTATTGATAACTTTCCTGAAGAACTAATATACGAAGAGCCTTCCTTTGAAAATCTTTTTCTGCAACGATTCCAAGTTAATGACATAAATTTCTTTATCAATAATGACAATCTTATTGAAGCGTTACTACATCTTACTGATATACAACGAAAAATCCTTTTCCAAACTGAAATTGCTCAAAAAACACAACGTGAGATTGCAAAAGAAATGGGAATCAGCTTTCAGATGATCTCTAAACACCGAAAGACGGCTATAAAAAAATTAAAAGAGGAATTAAAAAATGAAAAAGAATACTAAAGTTATAATACTACCCACCTCAGAAATGGTTCTCGGAGTACTTAATAATGAAAAAAAAGTCATAGAAGAATTACTTCTCTTTTACGACAAATACATATTATCCACCTCAATGCAACCAGTATACTCGGCGGAAGGTTCCAAGGTCGGATACTACATAGACGAAGATTTAGCACAAAATATACGAACAAGTATAATAGAAAGTATACCAAATTTACGGAAAGCAATAATTACAGCCTTAAATAAGAACAAAGAATCCATTTTTATTGTGATTCCTAAAATCTAACAAGTTATCAAATCAAAAAATAATTTTTCATTTTGAAAATTATTTAATTTATATTGCACCTTGACAAATATGCCGTAGGCATCATGGTAATACACTGCAAAACAATCTGATGAGCGACGAATAACGAAAATCCTTCGATTGACAAACGAAAGGTTGCGAAGACATCGGTAATAATGAAACACGCCGTACAAGCTTAGCGGTGCTGCCTTTATTAGCAGTTATATCGTAATATGTGATAATTCGATATAGTGCGGACTTAGTGCACCTGTTGCACTAAGTAGTCAACCGGTGCAGTGTATCCTGTAACGGATGGGGCCGAAATAATCCGTTTTTCACATAAATAAAAAAATTTTTTTCTTTAAAAACCTTATAATATTAGACTTTTTTCAAATTTTTAGCCTGAAAAACACAAAAACGAAATTTGACAAGATTATTTTAATTTTTATACTGAAAGGAGGAGGTAACATAAACGTCATTTTATATACGGTCAAGGAAGTTGCCGAAATTATTCATTCCAATACAACCTACGTCTACGAATTGATTAAGAAAGGATATCTTCCTGCGATGAAACTTGGTAGTTACAAGATAAGGGCTACATCGCTCGAAAAATTCCTATTGGAATCTGAAGGCAAGGACCTGACTGATCTCAATGATGTAAAGGAACTTCCTATTAACAAAACCTAAAAGGAGGTTATACAAATGAGTCAAGTCACTTGTATGAAACGAGGAAATACTTGGCAATACCGTTTTGAAGGTGCAAAAATTGGCGGCAAACGTAAACGCTTCACAAAAGGTGGATTTGCTACCAAAAAAGAAGCTTTAGAAGCTGGTAATAAAGCTCTAACCGAATATAACAATAGTGGACTTACATTTATTCCATCAGAAATGAGTTTTTCGGATTTCTTAGATTTTTGGGTTGAAGAGTATTGTAAGGTCAACCTAAAAGATACAACAACAGAGGGATATGAAAAACGAATACGTAATCACATAAAACCCACACTCGGTACATATAAATTATGTTCTCTCAACACGGCAGTTTTACAAACTTTGATAAATGATAAGTTCAATGCAGGTTATGGCAAGAATTCACTGACTGCATTAAAAACAATTTTATCAAGTTGCCTATCATTCGCTGTTGAGCCGCTAGGTTTTTTGCGAACTAATCCTATGAAATCAGTAAAAATTCCATCACCTAGAGCTAAGCCAGTAACACCTACTCGCAAAAAAGAACGTGAAGCTGTCAGTCCTGAAGCTTGGAAAGCAATAATTACTCGTTTTCCATTTGGTCATTCATGTCATATACCGCTCTTACTTGCATATCGCTGTGGTTTGCGACTAGGTGAAGCATTTGCATTAGATTGGCAAAAAGACATTGTTTTAGAAAACAAAACATTATCAGTAAATAGTCAAATTCAATGGATAGATGGATTTTGGGAATTCACAAATCCGAAATATGATTCTTTTAGAACTATTTTGTTAGACGATTATATGGTCAGCACACTGAAACAGGCAAAAGAACTCCAAGATAGAGCAAAAATATTCTATGATGAATTTTATGTTCACTTGTATATGAATGAAAAGAAACAGCTTGTTACAGAAAGGTCTGAAGGATGTATTGAAGTTCATATGATTAATGTTCGTGATGACGGCTCCTATATTCAGCCAAGAGTTATGCAACACTGTGCCAGGGTTGTACATTATGAACTTGGATATATGAAATACGATTACCATTCACTTCGTCATACCCATGCAACTCGACTTATTGAAAATGGGGCGCCAATCAAGGATGTCCAGCATCGACTTGGGCATAAAAGCGTTCAAGTAACATTAGATATTTATTCTCATGTAACAAAAAAAATGCAAATAAAAACTATAGAAATTCTTAACTGCACTTCAGTCGATGGTTCTATTATTAGTCACGCACAAAATACACAGACACCGTCATATTTTAATTTAGGAGATGATTATCAAGAGGGAATCGAAAATTCCGGTACCGGATGGTACAAAAACAGCATTTGGGGTACAAAATTGTACCATCGTTAAATTTGGGGTACAAATGGGGTACAAGTATCCAAAATTCATCCCAAAATGACAAAAAACGCAAAAAAAGAAAGCCGCCCGAAACGGACGACCTTCTCCCTAAAAACCCTTTATTTATGCGGGTTTAGACTACTTATTAAGTGCTTCGTTAACTGCAACTGCGCAAGCAACAGTCATACCAACCATGGGGTTGTTACCTGCACCGATAAGTCCCATCATCTCAACGTGAGCAGGAACTGAAGAAGAACCTGCAAACTGAGCGTCTGAGTGCATACGACCCATTGTATCGGTCATACCGTAAGAAGCGGGGCCAGCAGCCATATTATCGGGGTGGAGTGTACGACCTGTACCGCCACCTGATGCTACTGAGAAGTACTTCTTGCCCTGTTCGATACATTCTTTCTTGTATGTACCTGCAACGGGGTGTTGGAAGCGAGTGGGGTTGGTTGAGTTACCGGTGATAGAAACGTCAACGCCTTCCTTGTGCATGATAGCAACGCCTTCACGAACGTCGTCTGCACCGTAGCAACGAACCTTTGCACGTTCACCGTTTGAGTAAGCGATTTCTTCAACGATTGCAAGTTCACCTGTGTAATAGTCAAACTTAGTTTGAACATAGGTAAAACCGTTAATTCTTGAAATAATCTTAGCAGCGTCCTTACCAAGACCGTTAAGAACTACGCGAAGGGGTTCTTTACGAGCCTTGTTTGCGCTTCTAGCAAGACCGATAGCACCTTCAGCAGCAGCGAAGGATTCGTGACCTGCAAGGAATGCGAAACACTTGGTTTCGTCACGTAAAAGCATTGCACCTAAATTACCGTGGCCGATACCAACCTTACGGTCGTCAGCAACAGAACCAGGAATGCAGAAAGATTGAAGACCAACGCCGATTTTTTCAGCAGCTTCAGCAGCAGACTTAACCTCATCTTTAATTGCGATAGCGCAACCTACAACGTAAGCCCAAGCAGCGTTTTCAAAACAGATAGGTTGAATACCTTTAACAATGTTATAAGCGTCAACGCCTGCATTGTCGCAAATTTCCTTTGCTTCTTCAATGGAAGAAATGCCGTGCTTTGCAAGTTCAGCGTTGATTTGATTTATTCTTCTATCATAAGATTCAAATAATGCCATTATTCATTTCCTCCTTAATTATTCTTCACGTGGGTCGAGAAGCTTTGTAGCATCGTCAACACGTCCGTATTGGCCGCTTGCTTTTTCTAAAGCTTCGTTAGCGTCCATACCCTTTTTAATCATATCCATCATTTTGCCAAGATGAACGAACTTGTAACCGATAATGGTATCGTTTTCGTCAACAGCAATTTTGGTGATGTAGCCTTCAGCGAGTTCAAGATAACGGGGACCCTTTGCAAGAGTTGCATAGGTTGTACCGCATTGTGAACGAAGACCCTTACCTAAGTCTTCAAGACCTGCACCGATGGGAAGACCATCTTCAGAGAATGCAGTTTGTGTACGACCGTAAACGATTTGTAAGAAAAGTTCACGCATAGCGGTGTTGATAGCATCGCATACAAGGTCGGTGTTAAGAGCTTCAAGAATGGTTTTGCCAACCAAAATTTCAGAAGCCATAGCAGCTGAGTGGGTCATACCCGAACAACCGATGGTTTCAACCAATGCTTCTTGAATGATACCCTCTTTAACATTAAGAGTAAGTTTGCAAGTACCTTGCTGGGGTGCGCACCAGCCGATACCGTGGGTAAGACCGGAAACGTCTTTAATTTCCTTAACTTGAACCCATTTGCCCTCTTCCGGAATGGGAGCAGGACCGTGATATGTACCCTTTGCTAAAGGACACATATTTTCTACTTCATGTGAATAGTTCATATATGTACTCCTTTCGGTTATATGTTAATATTATAACAAACTTATAATAAAAACACAATAGTATAAATGACAAAATTTTATGATATTTGCGCAATTATACTGTCAAAATAATCATAAGCATCTTGACTTTCTTTTTCTATAAGATTTTTCTTTTCCTCGAACGAAATTTCGGCCTTTAAAACCTTAAGAATCTCCGCCTTTAAAACCTCAGTTCTACCAAGCGCTAAGTTGACAAGCTCCCTGCGGGTATCATCTTGCTCGTATAAGGTAAGCTTATTACAAAGCTTGGTTACCGCCACCACCGCTTTACCAATAACCGAAGCAGCATATAGTGTAACTTCAGGCAATTGAATCTCTTTGCTTTTTTGCTTTATTTCGATTTCTTCCATTTGCGGCAAAACTTCCAATTCTTCCAAAACATCATCTTGCAAGGGTTTTTCCCATTCGCTATTACTAGAATTTTCTTTCATTTGCTCTAACTCTTTATTCAAGGCATTAATTTGCATTTTGTAAGTTTCAACATCCTTTTGCAAATTTTTACAACTTTGCATAATACGTTGCAACTCAGTATTAAGATTATAATTCTCTTGCAAAAGTGATTTTTTGGTAACACCGACAAATGCAGTATTACGGCGTAAGGGTGGTATAATTTTTACAAAAGCACTAGCAAGCAAAATTGCCACTAAAGCGCCCAATGCATCAATCAAAAAGTCCCTTAATTCACAACTTCTACCCATAACGAAAAGCTGATGCACTTCGTCGCTTGCGGCATAACCCAGCGATATTAACAGTGCCAAAAAAGCACGGGTAAAAAAGTGCAATTTAACATAGCTTACAAAGGTAAGAAAAGCAAAAAATCCCAATACTGCATAAATTAAAACATGAGCAGTTTTTCGAGCAATAAATTGATATTCCTCTATAACCTGTGTCTGTTCGGTTTCGGTTAATTTTTCGTAATCGGGGTAAATTTTTTCGGCAATTATCTCTATAACCTGCCCGCTTGTTTGGGATGAGACTTCATTAGTTTGCGCCGAAAGAAAAAAGATTAAAGCCATCCAACAAACAAGTAAAATTATGCTTAAAACCCTTAAAAAAGAACGCATAATACTATACTCCTTTTTAAAAAAACCGCCACAAATTTAGTGGCGGTTTAATATCAGCCTACCTTTTTATAATAGCTCATTGGGTTTGCCCAGGCGCCATTAACTGCAATACCAAAGTGCAAATGTGCACCCGTAGAACGACCTGTAGAGCCTACATAACCTATAATCTGGCCTTTTTTAACCTTTTGACCAAGCGAAACCGTTATCTTAGACATATGCGCATAGTAAGCAACATAGGTTTTGCCGTCCTTTGTGCCGTGGTTTATGGTAACATAGTTACCGTAACCGCTGCCGCAACAGTTTCTAACAGGTTTTTTAGCATAGTTATGTGTACAGCTGTTTGAATATGTGGTAACAACACCGTCGGCAATAGCAACAATTTTATCGCCCCAGCAGTTGCCGTTAGCAATATCTATACCGTTATGCATTCTGCCCCAACGCCAACCGTAGTAAGACGAAATACGTGAAACAGTGGGAGTTGGCCACAAAAAGCTGCCGCCATCATACACAAAGTTACCGCCGCTGTTACCCGAAGCATTAAGAATAGCATTTAGTTCGCTTTGCATTTTCTTTAATTCTTTTTCAATTTCGGCATTCTCATTTTTAACTTCGTTTTGGTCTTGCCTTATTGAATTAATTACCGACTGAATAGCACTTTCTTCCTTAGCAAGTTCGGCTTTCTTAGAATCGATAACTCCTTTAACCGACATTTGCTCTTTTAAAAGTTCGTTATTTTCTACCTGCTTTTTTTCTAACTTCTTTATTTTAGCCACAAGCTCTTTAATCATCTTTTTATCACGAGCTGAAACTGCAGCAGTTAGTTGCGAAAGCTGTAAAAAGTCTGAAAAATCCTCCGCGCCAAGCAAAATTTGAACATTACTGCCGGGATTACTCATATAAATAGCACGTAAACGCTTTTTAAATGCCAATTTATCGGCTTCAATTTGTTTGTTATTCTTCTTAATTTCAGCCTTATTATCGGCGATTTTTTCATTAATTGCGTTTATTTGCCTGTTGCAAACGTCAATTTGACTTTGAACATTAGCCATTTTACGTTCAATAGCATTTTTTAAATTAGTTTGCTGATTGATTTTTCCTTGATATTCTTTAATCTCAGCCTCAAGCTTTTTAGATTCCTGCTCGAGTTTGCTGATTTCATTTTGTAATTGAGTTTTCGAAGCTGCGCCGGTATCAAAAATGAATAATGCAGTCAATGTAACAACAACTGCCATCACTGCCGACACGGCTTTTAAAATTCTTTTTTGCATATATGCTCCTTAAATTAGGTTATATTGCCGCAAATTCGCTTCCCTCTTTACGAAGGTACTTACTAATCATAATAACACTGCCAATAACGCCCGATATTACGCCAATACCTAAGAACATTAGAAGCAAGGTCCAAACCATTTCGGAGAACGGAATTACACCGCCGAAGGTTTTTTCAATATTTTCGGTTGCAATACGGTAGAAGAAATAGAGAAGGCCTTCGGCAATTACAGCCGAAATAAGACCAATAACCATACCCTCAACAACAAATGGCACTCTAACAAAGGTGTCGGTCGCACCAACCGCCTTCATAATGCTTATTTCAAGCTTACGAGTGTACATAGTAACACGTATTGTATTGGAAACTATAACAAGTGAAATTATCAAAAGTATAGCAATAATCCAAATACCTGCTACGGTTATACCGTTCTTAATAGCCAAAAGGGTATCGGCAAGGTCGCTATTCGACTGAATAGACTGCACACCCTCAAGCTTTGCAATTTTTTCAACCGTTTCATCAAAAAGCGCCATATCTACCATAGATATTTTAGCAGCGCAAGGCAACGGATTTTCCTTTTCGCCCTCTAAGAAGGTGAAAAATTCTCTATCCTCTTCAGGTATAGACTGAATCGCCGTTTTTAAACCTTCTTCACTGGTAACAAAAGTTACCGAAGCAACGTTATCAATTTTGGCAATTTCATCACAAAGGGCTAAAGCCTCTTCTTCGTTATGAATCACATAATCCGAAGCCTTAATGCCGTTTTTATCAGCCTTATCGTCACCCTTACCTGTTGCACCATCACCGTAAAGTGCCCAGGCATAGTCCTTCATATAGGCCATTACAACATTTTGCTTTTCAATATTGCCCATTGCCATATTCGCATTTTCCGAAATCATAACGGCAATGCCCATAATAACCATACACGCAACCAAAACACCCACCGAAGCGACTGTCATAAGGCGGTTGGTCCAGGTGTTTTTAACACCTTCTTTTACGAGGTAACTTACACTACTTAATTTCATTATAAGGCACCTCCTGCATTGTCAGCAACAATTTTACCGCCATCAAGCATAATAACACGGTGCTGAAAATCACGTACTAAGTTGTGGTCATGTGTTACCATTAAAATTGTAGTTCCGCGCTTATTAATTTCGGTAAGCAAGGAAACAATTTCGTAAGACATATTGGGGTCAACGTTACCTGTAGGCTCGTCCGCAATAATTAAATCGGGTGAGTTTACAAGTGCTCTTGCCAAACCTACACGCTGTTGCTCACCGCCTGAAAGTTGGTTAGGCATTGAACGTGCTTTGTGACCTAATCCAACAAGTGAAAGCGCCTTTGTAACCTCACGGCGAATATTACGGCTGTCAGCACCTACAACGTGCATAGCAAAAGCTACGTTTTCAAAAACGTTCATATTAGGTATTAAGCGGAAATCCTGAAAAACTATTCCCATAGTTCTTCTAAGCAGGGGTACTGTTTTACGTTTCATTCTTGTTAAGTTAAAATTATTAACAACAATTTTACCCGTGCTCGCCTTTTCTTCGCGCATGATAAGCTTCATAAATGTACTTTTACCTGCGCCCGAAGAACCAACAACAAAGACAAATTCACCGCTGTTGATTTTTATGTTAACATCTTCCAAGGCATGTGTGCCTGTCTGATAGGTTTTAGAAACACCACGAAACTCAATAATGGGTTTTTCTTGGGTCATCTTAAAACCTTGTGCATTTTGTTCCATCAAAAAATTCCTTTACTAATACTTAATTGGGTTACTCTTTAAATACTTATTAACCATTAATGCAATTTTAAAGATAATTGCATGGTCAAACTCACGAAGGTCAAGACCTGTGATTTTCTTTATCTTTTCAAGTCTGTAAACCAAGGTGTTACGGTGTACAAAAAGCTTACGTGAGGTTTCCGAAACGTTAAGGTTATTTTCAAAGAAACGCTGAATTGTAAACAATGTTTCCTGATCAAGATTTTCAATAGAACCACGCTTGAATACTTCTTTAAGGAAAGATTCGCACATAGTGGTAGGCAACTGATAAATAAGTCTTGCAATACCCAAATTATCATAAGAAACGATAGTTTTTTCGGTATCAAATACCTTACCAACCTCTAAAGCAGCTTGTGCTTCTTTAAATGAACGAGCCAAATCCTTAAGGCTATTAACAGTTGTACCAATACCTATTACTACCTTAGCATAAAATTCGCCGGTAATAGTATCGGCAATAGTAGAAGCCATTTTTTCAATAGTTTTGGGGTCTATTCCCTGTGCGGTTTCTTTAACAAGGGCTATATCGTTTTCGTTTATGCTTATGATAAAATCCTTGGACTTGTCGGGGAAAAGATTTTGTATAATATCATAAAGTGAAATATCAGCCGCATCAATCGCACGGATGATAATAACAGTTCTTGCAACATCGCTGTTAAAGTATAGCTCACGAGCTTTAATATAAATATCCCCGGGCAAAATATTATCAAGAATAATATTTTTAATAAAGTTTGCACGGTCATATTTTTCATCATAATAAAATTTAATATTTGAAAAAGCAACAGCCAAAACATTAGCATAGCGGGATGCAAGTTGGTCGTCACCCTCAACATATACCATATATTTGGTGCCTTGATTAGAAGATATAACCTTATAGGTATCACCATTGTTTGTGAAAGCATCAGCCGAAGGCATTACATCTACAACAGTCTCGCCTATTTTACCAAGGTCGCTTGACGCTATAACGGTAAAATTCTCATCAACCACACCAAAGGGGCGGTCAATTGCGTCCTTCATTTGATGAATAACACCTTGAAATAATCGGTTTGCCATTAAAAACACATCCTTTAAGATATTATAGTCGATAAACATAATTAACTGATTATATTCTACACTTTTTTTGTGAATTTTTCAAGAGAAATATCAAAAAAAGTTACAAAAAAATTACAATTTCCTAAAATTAGATAAAGTCGCACCTAAATTATGCTAAAATTGGTCTAAGACTTTAAAAAACGGTGGAAAATTATGACTAAAAACAAACATACCTTGGGTATTATTTGCGCCCTTTTAGCAAATGTTATTTTCGGCTTCAGTTTTATTTTTTCTAAAACCGCCCTTTCGGTTTCTCAGCCACTTGTTATTTTGGCGGTAAGGTTTACTGTCGCCTTTTTGTTTATAAACATTTTGCTTTGCTTAGGTGTTTTTAAAATTAATTTTAAAATCTTAAAAAACCCTTTGCTATGGGCTTTAGGCCTTGCTCAACCGCTTTTATATTTTATATTCGAACTTTACGGGCTATCGCTTGTTTCCTCCGCCCTTTCGGGTGTTATTATAGCGCTGGTGCCCGTTGCGGTTATGCTTTTATCAACCCTGTTTTTAAAAGAAAAGCCCACTATAATACAACTATGCTTTACCCTGCTTTCAATTTTAGGTGTTTCGCTTATAAGCATAATTTCCAACAACGGTGAAAAAAATTATGTATTAGGTATTCTACTGCTTATAGGGGCTGTTTTATGTGCCGCCGCTTTCAATATTTTAAGCCGCCGCCAAGCCGACAGTTGTTCCCCCTTTGAGCGCACCTATATTATGTTTTTGGTAGGATGCCTTGGTTTTAACATTACCGCCGCAATCGCCTTAAAGCAAAACTTTTTACCCCTTGTTATTCAAAGTCTTAGTAGCGGTAAATTTATAATTGCAATAATTTATCTTGCTATTATTTCTTCGGTTATAGCATTTTTGCTTTACAATTTTGCAACATCACATATAACCGCCGTACAAGCCTCCTCTTTTTCAAACATAATTCCCGTAGTTACCGTAATAGCAGGCGTTGTTATTCTAAAAGAAAAAATGACCCTCCCCGCCTTATTACTTTGCGCATTAATAATACTAGGAGTATGGGGTGTAAACTGTTTTACCGATAAAAATAAAAAATAATTTAATTTTTTTGAAATTTACTATTGACAAAAGCGACTTGATTGGATATAATATACAAGTCGCTGAAATTATGGCTGTATAGCTCAGTTGGCTAGAGCATGCGGTTCATACCCGCAGTGTCATTGGTTCAAATCCAATTACAGCCACCAATACGGCCCGTTGGTCAAGAGGCCTAAGACACCGCCCTTTCACGGCGGTAACACGAGTTCGAATCTCGTACGGGTCACCAAAAAACACCTTTTATCGAAAGATAAAAGGTGTTTTTTTATAAAATTTGCCGCATAGCAAAATATTTCGCTGTGCCATTCGTCATTATTTCACATTCGGTACACTAAATATTTCACTTAATATTACAATTTTCTTAAAAATTTCACTTGCATTTTTTATTAATATGTATTATAATGTCATAGTACGCTATGCAGAGATGGCTGAGCTGGTCTAAGGCGCACGATTGGAAATCGTGTGTACACTAATACTGTACCGAGGGTTCGAATCCCTCTCTCTGCGCCAAGAATAAAAGAGTTCGTCCACAAAGATGAACTCTTTTATTTTTTATATAAAAAAAAGGGATTCGAACAAGGAGGGAGAACGCCGTCAGGCTTTCGGAAGAAAACAACCTAAATGGTTGTTTTCGCCGACGCGGCAACGTGCGTTAGCGAGGCGATAGGCGCGGGAGCGCCGAGACAAAATCCCTCTCTCTGCGCCAAAAATCCTCATATCGCAAGATATGTGGATTTTTATTTCTTCGCCATTAATTATTCAAGATTCATCATTCATCAAAACAGGCTACCCTATTTTTAGTAGGATAGCCTGTTTTTTATTTATACTTGTTAACCTTTGTTGCTATAACAGATAATAAAAGCCTTCTTTTTATTGTATAACTAACCGCATTATTCTTACGTTTTAACATTCGTTCAAAGGCTTTTCTAAGCTTAAATACAGCTTCTACTTGCAATTCAGTGGGTATGCTGTCAGCATAGTGCAATGCTTCTACAACCTCGATGCCCTCGCAAAGCGTGGAATTATCCACCGCACGAATACTATCGTTAACACGCAAAGCCAATTCTTTTATGGTTTCACCCGATTTAAAGGCAAAACCTAGCCACCTGAACTGACGCAACATATCTTGATAATAAAACTCTACCTGTCTTTTTGTAGATTTAAACCGCTTTTGCACCTTCTCGAGCTCATAAGCCTTTTGTGAAAGCAGGGTGTTAAGCACCAATAAAGCCGCCACGACAACCGCTATACCGATTAATACGATTGGTAAAATATCTACCTTTTCAGCTTCGTTTTCGGATAGATTTTCCGTTTTGTCATCATCAATATCGGTTTCTTCAGTTTCTATATCCGGTTTAGGCTCACCTTTGCCCGATTCGTCTTTGCCGACGTTGATATGTTGCTTTTCTACGGGCGACGGGTCAAAA
>JAZORK010000117.1:0-21671 GCA_045656485.1 Acutalibacteraceae bacterium
TTTTTAGATTCTTCGCCGAGTAAAAGCAAATTACCGCGACGTTTAATATAAGAGCCGATTACACAAAGCTTTGCCAAAAGAAAATCGGCATTTTCGCCTTCATTTTCCATACGGTTAAGTAATTCAGTCGCTTTATCAAGCTGTGGTTCCACCTCACGTGCGATTTGGTCATACAAACGGTTTTGTTCGTCGGTTTTTGCACGGTTTTCTTTGAGCTCGGTTTCGGCTTGAAGCAAAACACCCTCTTCGCTCAATTGCTCCCTAATATCTTCCAAATTTTGCTTTAAAAGATTTATTTTTTGGATATCATCCTGCCATACAACACGCCCCGCGGTAATGGGCGCACTGCTCAGCAAAGTATCTCCCAACGTAACAGCGCCGTTTTCACTTTCGCGAAGTTGTTTCACGGAAACAGGCAACGCGCCTGCGGATACGTAACGGGGATTATAATTGGAATCCACAACCTGAATTGGTACGGTGGTAATGCTAAATATTTCGCGGTAGTTTGTATTTGACGGAATCATACCTGTTTGGAGTGCGCTTTCTAAAAGAAATGCGATAATCAAACAGTCAATAACGGTAAGGTCAACCTTGATAAGCTTGAGAACGTAAATAATCCAAAACGCTACGCCGCCCAAAGCAATATAAAGCGGTAGTCTTTGCACCTTTTTACTGCCCGGAACACGGCATTTTCTAAGCAACGATACAACAAAATAAACACTCAGCAAAATATACCAAGCCATCAATATAAAGTATGGGAATCCGTAGCCGTAGTCCTTATCGTAATTGGCAAGGCCATTTTTAAAATGGAACACCCACTGATGCAAATCGTTTGTAAGTACCAAAACAATCAGCACAATTGCTAAACCGAAGAAACTCCACATCCATTTAGGCATACGGTAATCCTCAGGTTTTCCGATGTAGTGAACAACGTAAAGCCCGAACAGTGGAATCAACAACATAGGTATGTACCAAGAATACCAAATGTATCTACCGATTGGGTCGGTAATAGAAACCATAAATTCATATTTTACGGCTTTAGTAAATAACCAAAAGGTCATTAGCGTTCCCGTTGACACTAAAATACGACGAATCTGAGGATTCATTAAACGATGATACAGAGAAAGGCACCACGCAACTAACAAAGACACATGAATGCCATTTCGAATCACCATAAAAAGCGAAGCTACAAGCACATTTTCTACTTTGAATAAATAACGCAAGGAATATGCAAATATAAGCAATATAGCAACGCTCAAAAGATTTTTAAGCGTTTTTTTATTTCTCATCGGCACAAAGAATCCCTCCTTGATCTTGACAATATTTTCTTTATTATAGCACATATTGAAATAAATCTCTACTTTTTGTTTTAGTTATTAACTTTGACTCGGCTCACACCGCTGCTCACTTCTCTTGTAAATATTGTATCGGGAATTTTACTCAGCCACTTTTTACTGAAATTGGTATTACCATAATAGCAATCAAAGTTGGCAATAGGCAGTACCACCCAAGCATTGTCTTCAGTTTTATTAGCCTCATAGTATGCAACTACATCGCAAACCACCTCAAGCGGAACACCATTCAAATCAAGGTTTTGTAAAGTTTCGTATTTTTCGGGCGTTAAAATATATTCTTCCGTTCTGAGTGCACCGAGTTCCAAAGCATCGGCAAGTATATCATCGAAACGTAATGCCCACGCCGATTTGGTATTGAGTGCAAATATCGGCACCTGTAACTGACGGACTTTCTTTTTCCATTCCGTTTTAAAACCTTTGCTAATACCGTCTACGGTTGTCTTTGCTTTTTCACTTACAGCAGTTGGATTTTTCTTTGCAAACTTAACGATATTTTGAATATGCTTGTAATACCAACCCTCACCCTTGTTATTTACAAGTTCGGGGTAGTTAGAGGAAAGTTCTGCGAAATTTACGAAAGGCGCATCCTCGTTTTTATCGGGAATACTGCACCAAGCGCACAAAGCATTTCTTGCGTATTCGATACGGGTGTATGGATCGCCGTCAAATAAACTGCCATTTTTATTATGAAAAATATACCCTCGTGCGAGCGTGGTTAATATTCTTCCAAAGCCTTCAAAATCGGTTATGGTTTTAAAGGAAAATCGACCGAGATAGGAAAGATCGTGTTTGCTTGCGGCAGAATATTTTTGTTTTTCGGTATAGGCTTTAAATTCTAACCATTCGTTTGTCATTACCACAACCTCCATTTCCTTTTGGGCTTAGTTTCGTTGTTGTCTATCGCTTGTTCTAATACAACCGACGGTAATACCTCTAACGCAAATTGACGCTTACCAAGAGCTACTGCACACTTTACAACCTCAGTATAATCAAGACAGTTTTTACCGTTTAAAGGACGGATAATATTCATACAGTTACGGATAATTTGCTCCTTATAATCCGCACGTGCAGTTATACCCAACAACAGTGCTTGCAAATCTTTACTATCGCCCTTTTGCTTTGAGATACTTTTCTGTATTCCCATCTTGCGGTACATATCATCAAAATCGCAGATAATATCACCAACAATACGATACCCGCCGTTACGAAAATCGCAGAACACATCCAAGTAATTATATAAACTACCTGTTCCGCAAATAGTGTAAAGGATATTTGTTCGTTCTTCCGGCGGAGCAAGGTGCCATTTGGTTTCGTCAAGCATAAGCCGTGCTTTTCTAATTTGTTCCGGCAACATACCATCAAACACCGAATAGAGTTCATCTACTGTGTAATCTTTTTCTTGCCCACGTGCAAAAAGGATGCGATAAATATCACTTTTGCGTTTCATATCGGTAGAGATATGCTTTATATACCGAACTCTGCTTAATGCGGTTTCATAATCTGCAATTAAACTTGCAACACGATTAAGCAAAGAAGTGTCAAGATTGTCTTTCCAATCGGGCATTTGAGCAAAGGTGAACAACTGCTCGTCCGATATGGGGCGAACCATTACCGCTTTTGTTTCACGCTCTAACATATAGGCTAAATACGGGAGCTTTTCAAGATTGGAACTGACCGTATTCCAATCTATGCTATCAAAGTATTTCTTTAAGCGTGCATTTTTAGAGGGCTCATACCACTTGTGATTCTCGTCACTACCGACAATGGATTTGTAACGAAGAAAGATACTGCGGCGGGCAGTTTTCTTTTCAATATACTCGGACAAGTCGGGCTTAACACCGCTTTTGGCCGAGTCAATTTCCAAGCCTGTTAATATGGCAAGGGTTTCAACCTCGTGGTAATATTTTTCTTTATCCTCATCGGCGGTGTTTTCATCGTAAGCGATAATACCTCTGCTAAGCGCCGCATTACTGATTTGACCAACACGAGAAGAAAACGTATTTTTAACTGTAATAAAACGTTCATACCAATCGTTGGCATTGGCTATAAGCGGTTGCTCGGTTGGTATCTTTAATAGTGGCAGTTCGGTACTGCTTCGCATAACGCATTTATTGACAAGCGGATCGGCAATAGTTTTTACCATATCGCCATCAAAGTCGGCACCGCCTAAGCGTTCGGGTATTAAGGAGCGAGAATCCACCATAATTACATAGCTAAGATGCGAAAGGTATTTATCTCGCAATTCTCCAGATACCATAGGTTTCACAAGTACTTCTTCATTACGGGCAATATGGGGACTACGAAGAATGGTATAATAATCGCTGTTTTCGTAGCCTGGTTGCGGAGCGTACATAAAGTTACCACTTATAAACTCTTGTTCAAGGCGGTGATATGCAGCACCTTCGCCAACCGACTGTTTTACCATATAGGCAATTAAGCGCAAAAGGTCATCGGATAAATAGCGATTATCTCCTGCTACTAATAGCTTACCCATAGCATATTTACCGGGCAGATTTTCGGCTCGGTCTTTGAGTTCCTTTGCATATATAGGCTCATCAATAAAGAGCGAATTTTTAGAAATGAGTTTCGCACGGAATTTGCGGCGATTATCGGTTAAATCTTCACCCAATTCATCGGTAAAATATCTGCACCGTGCTTCGTTATCTGCAACAAGGCGGTAATATTCCATTTCGCTGGTTTTGGTTATCCAATGCCTTGAATCTTGTTCGGGTGAATCTTTCCAACCAAGCGGAAGATCTTTTGGTCTGAATTCATCATCGGTCATAGAAAGCGTATTTAAAAACTGATAGTTAAGCTCCGTTGTATCTTGAGCATCCATCTTATCCTTACCGGATATATAAAGGGCGTGGTTATACTTCTTGCAACATTCAAGATACTCCGCCCACGAAATGTCGTTATCGGTCATCCATTTAAGGCCCTTGAACATACTGTCGGTCAAAATCATATCCACGTCGGTGGGGTTGTGTTTATTACCCCACATATCTACAATAAAAGGCACTTCCAATTCCGAAAGCAAAGCGGCAAAATCCACTTTATGCACAACACCCTTAATATAGGGCATACGGATTTGAAAAGAGTTATGTCCATTGTCGAGTAAATCCGCTAATCTTGGAGATATAAAACCTTCACCATCAAATTCGGTTATGGTGATACCTCTTGTTTCTTCGATTCTTGTATATTTACGGACAGCGTTATTACTGCCGTCACCATTCACGGTGACGGTTTTTATTTTTTCTATAATTGATTCAGGATTTTTAATTACGATAATTTTCTTATCATTTAAAATGGCGTCACTATCTTTGTATCGCTTACCGCTTGTGAAAAGCAAAGCGTTATATGCGTATAACTTGCTGAGTTGACATTTACCGATATTCATACCGAGCATCATACGTTCCCGCAAAGGTTCGTACACATCAGCCCTAATAAACGACAGTTGATTGGCACGGCTCATAGAAGCAGAACGCTCAAAGGCAATATACCTTTTATCCTCTTTGCCAAAGTTAAGAGTAATACCTTCAGGTCGGAACATATACTCGGCAATCTTTTGATAATCTAAAACTCTGCCTGCAGCCTTGCGGTCAAAGATACCCGAAAAATCTATATAGACAAATACGTCTCGCAATTTATCTGATACAAATTCTGCTCTGTCGGGATCTTCGCCAAGCAAACACATTGCCTGATAAAAAATCGGGCAATCGTCTTGTAAGGTATCTTCCACCAAATATTCTTTAGATACATCAGTGGTATCGAAATAAAAGCTATAACCGTCACCCTTTTGCTTTGTAGATGCGATTATGCTTTGTGCCGCTATTTCCGGTATGATATATTTTTTGTTCTTCATATTGTTCTCCTTGCAGAAAAACTTTATATCAGTATAGCACAAATGTTCTTTATTTTCAATATTTTCGTTATTTAATAACTGCCCCCACAAATTTGGGACTAAGTGGAGAAATTTGTTATCAAATCAATATTGAAAAGGAGGAAAAAACTATGTTAAAGGTTAGCCCTAATGATGCGGAAGCCTTACACCGTCTTGTAGAAGTGCTATGCGCCAACTATGACGAAGACGGCAACTGTGTTTTATTGGATGATGGCGAAGCACACCGTTGCGTACA
Source organism: Acutalibacteraceae bacterium (assembly GCA_045656485.1). Classification (GTDB taxonomy): domain Bacteria; phylum Bacillota; class Clostridia; order Oscillospirales; family Acutalibacteraceae; genus UBA737. Next base: position 5,492 of record JAZORK010000117.1, read on the forward strand.
ACTTCTATCTATGTTCGGGATTCATTGCAACTACTTTAAAGACGCTGTCCTTCCCGCAGATCAGGAACTTTATGAAAAAATCAAAAAACACAACAAAAATTAAAAGGAGAAATGTAAGATGAAGAAATTTAATGACACTTATGTTATCGGTATCGATCACGGTTATGGAAATATGAAAACGGCAAACTGTTGTTTTAAAACAGGACTTTTAACCTACGATGACGAGCCGCAATTCACGGTAGATATGCTCGTATATGGTGGCAAGTATTATCTTATCGGCGAAGGTCATAAAGAATTTATCGCCGATAAAATCTGCGATGAGGAATATTATATCCTCACCCTTGTAGCCATTGCCAAAGAACTGAAACTCGAAAACATTACCGAAGCAAAGGTAATTATCGCCGCAGGCTTGCCCCTAACTTGGACAAGCGGACAGAAAAAGGATTTCGCCGCTTACCTTGCTAAGAATAAGGAAGTTGCCTTTGCCTATCAAAAGGTAGATTACCACATCACCATTGAGGACGTGCGTATCTATCCGCAGGGGTATGCCGGTATTGCGAGTTTTGCTTCTGCTATGAGCGGCGTAAATATGGTTGCGGATATTGGTAACGGCACAATGAACGTATTGTATATGATTAACGGTAGACCGCAAGCCGGCAAGATGTATACCGAGAAGTTTGGCACCTAGCAATGCACCCTTGCCGTCAGAGAGATGTTTATGCAAAAAACTCAGCGTGAGATCAACGATGCCATTATTGAGGAAGTCCTTATCACGGGTTGTGCAAATATTGCTCCCGCCGATCAAAAGATAATCCGCAGTATTGCTATGGAATATGTAAAAGACATTTTCCGCCGACTTCGTGAGCACGGTTATGATGAAGGTACAATGGTGCTTTATATCACCGGCGGTGGCGGTTGCCTTGTAAAGAACTTTTATAAGTTCAATGCAGACCGAGTGAAATTTGTAGACGATATTTCTGCTGCCGCAAAAGGCTATGAGTATATGTCAGAGATTCAGCTCAAATCGGGTGCGACGGTATGAGTGATTACCGAATCAACGTAAGATTCCACGATGATGTTCCTGCCGAAATAAAAGCCGCCGAGCATCTTAAAACTTTAAATAAGTCCCGCAACAAGTTTATTGTGGATGCCGTTATCGCTTATATAAATAATGAAAGATCCGACAGTGCCTTACTCAAAAATATACGTCAGATATTTCGTGAGGAGGTTCAAGCGGTGGCGGTGTTATCAACCCCGCCAACCGCAGTAACCGTTACAACCGAACTGACCGAAGAACAAGAGGAAGAAAACAAACAAATTGTACTTGCAGATTTGGATTTGTTCGGCTGAGCCAAAAAAGGCGAATTATGGCTCAAATAAACATTTTCGCCACCTATATTGTGCCAAAATGGCTCAATAGATTATTCCCGTTATATGTATACGGTGAAAGTCACGGAGAATGTAGGGCATACGCTTAAATAGCGTGTGTCTTACACCGTAACAAGCAGGGAACTTGTATATCACAAGCTCCAACTCAAAATAGGCAGTCTGCCTATTTCATCTTTAGGGGACACCCCTAATACCCCGTTAAAAGAAAGAAGGTATATAAATGAACAAAACACCCAAAGAAAAGAGTGTTCAAATATTGATTCGAGCAAAGCCAAAGCAAAAAGAAAAAATCAAAAGCATAGCGGCGAAGTGTAATCTTCCCGTTAGCGAATATATGCTGCAAAGGGCATTGGGATATGAGCCGAGAACGCTCCCTCCCGATGCCTTTTATGATTTATACGGGAAACTTTGTGAACTTTGCAATGTAGATGATTTGCTTTTACCCGCAACCCAAACTGCCTTGCTTGAATTGATTGACCGTATTCACTCTGAAATACTGCTTCCCGGAAAGGAGAATTTGAAACTATGGCAACCACAGGATTCTGGCCTGTCAAATCCCGATTAAAGGAAGTTATAGACTACGCTAACAACCCTGACAAAACAACCGACAAAAAATACTTGGACGAAGATTTGTATGTTACTCTCCGTTATGCAGAGAACGACAAAAAGACCGACCAAACAATGTATGTATCCGCTATTAACTGCCCGAAGCAAAGAGCGTATCAATGTATGATGACAACAAAACAGCGATACGGAAAGTTCGGCGGTAACGTCGCTTATCACGGGTATCAAAGTTTTAAGACGGATGAGGTCACTCCCGATGAAGCACATCAAATCGGAATTGAGACCGCAAAACGTATGTGGAGGGATTATGAGGTTGTTGTTACTACCCATCTCAACACCGACAATATTCATAACCATATTGTTGTGAATTCCGTTTCATTTAAAACGGGCAGAAAGTTTGAGAATCACGTTTCCGATCACTACAAGCTCAGAGAAATATCCGACCTTATTTGTGGAGAGCGTGGAAAGAGTGTGCTCCCTCCAAGTAAATTCAAAGGCAGCACCAAGAAAGAATATTGGGCAAAGAAAAACGGAGGGACAACCCACCGTGACATTCTGCGCAAAGACATTAACTCTATTATTAAAAACTCAATAACATGGACTCATTTTAAGCAAAATCTAAAAGGCTTCGGATATGAAATCATAAGAGACGATGACTATGAACACATTTCTGTTAAGGCTGAGGGATGGAAGCGTCCCGTGCGTCTCGACTCTCTCGGTGATAACTACACTATAGGCGCTATTGAAAGAAGAATGGAATATAATTTCGAAACAACAAATTACGCGGCCATTTACCAAGCTCGGAAAAGTCCATTGTTGCAGTTAGAACAAGAACTTGAATTTTCTATTAACCACTCCCACGACATCGCAACCGTTTTGATTGACACTGTGTTCTATATTATTCTGCAACTCTTAAAGCTTACACGGGATATAGACGCTTGGGGCGAAGGTGGTCAGGCGCACTCTCCAATACTTCGAGAAGCTTTAACCTTTGAACGGAAACTCGAAAAGGAATATTTCTTCCTTAAAAACAACAATATCCGCACTGTCGGAGAACTCACAACGTTCTGCCGTGAAAAGGAAAGCGAAATTGCTGCACTTGAAGCTGAAAGGTCTAAAATCCGCAACAGTAACCGCCGTCCAAAAACGCCGCAAGAACGTCAAGAAAAACTGAAAGCCGCAAGAGAGATTACGAAGAAGATAAAGCCCTTGCGGGAACAACTCAAAATGGCAGACTCTGCCTTGGAGCGTTTTCCGAAGGTTTGGGATTTGCTTAAAACCGAACACGACATTGAAATAAATGCACCTACAAAAATAAATGAGAAAGGATTGAAAAATAATGAAAAGCACAAAGAAAATTATAGCAATAGATAAATTGCGCGCATTTGAAAACCACCCCTACAAAGTTCAGGATAACGAGGGAATGAAAGCTCTTACCGAAAGCATTAAAGAACACGGCATTGTTTCTCCCGTTATCGTCCGACCACTTGAAAACACCACAGATGAATATGAGATCATATCCGGTCACAGACGGGTTATGGCAAGCAGAAAGGCAGGGATAACAGAAGTCCCTGCCTTAATTGTTCCCCTCGACCGAGATGGTGCGGCGATTGTACTTGTAGATAGCAATCTCCATCGAGAGCATATTTTACCGAGTGAAAAAGCCTTTGCTTATAAGATGAAAGCGGAGGCGTTAGCACACAGAGGTTTTCGTGCTGATCTAACTTCGGAGCAACTTGCACCGAAGTTGGCAACCGAACAGATTGCCGACGATGTTGGCACGAGTAAAGATACTGTTAAGCGTTATATCCGCCTCACTAATCTTATCCCTGAGATTCTGCAATATGTGGATGAAGGTCGTATTTCATTCACTCCCGCCGTCGAGCTTTCCTACCTCAACGAACAGGAACAGCAAGACCTATTGGAGCAGATTGAGGAAAACGACTGCACTCCGTCTTTGTCGCAGGCTTGCCGCTTTAAAAAGATAAGCCAGGCGGAAGGACTTACTCCCGAAGTGATTGCGGAAATTATGGAGGAAGAAAAAGCGAATCAAAAGGAGCGTGTTAAAATCCCCACCGAAAAAATCCGCAAGTATTTCCCGAAGAATTATACGGTTGAGCAGATTGAAAATGAAATCATAAAGCTTTGCGAAAAGAACTACCGAATGAAACAAAGGGATGCGAGGTGATCGTATGATGCAAAAAGGTAATTTTAAAGACATTCTTGTTATGAAAGGTATGGGGCGTGTAGATGATACACGTCCTATTGATTTACAAGAATATGTTATCCCTAAAAGTAAGGATCTAAAAGATACACCTATCCCCGTAACAACCGTTCCTAAAAAGATATGTTTTTCTAAAAAGATAGGCGGAACAATTTATGACGTCACTGCCAATTTCGATATAGAAGGCAAAGAAACAATACTGCAGCAGTTCAAAGCACTAATTTTAGCGAAAGAACTGTAACCTATAGATTTGTTATAAGTGTGCCGGGCATTGTATAATAGGCTTGCCCAAATATACAATGCTCGGCTTCACAGAAAGGAGTTAATAATGGCAAAAAAGAAAGCCGAGAATAAAGTAAAAATAACTGCTCTTTACTGTCGTTTGTCAGTAGAAGAAAGAAAAGATTCAAAAGATAAAAGAAAGAAAAAACAAGAGGACGAATCTAATAGTATCAGTAACCAAAAACAAATATTGTTAGATTATGCAAGGCAGAACGGATATCTTCATACCGAATTCTTTGTTGATGATGGTATATCGGGTACAACCTTTGATCGTCCCGATTTTCAGCGTATGCAACGAATGGTTGAAAACGGTGAGGTCGGCACAATCATCGTAAAAGACCTTTCTCGTTTTGGTCGTGAGAGTATCGAAATGGGTAGGTTGACTCAGGTGGTGTATCCGTCTCTCGGAGTAACTTTTATCTCTATCCAAGAAAACGTAAACACTTCTACCGGCACGGGACTCGAAACAATGCCATTTCATAATATATTTAATGAATGGTATGCGGAGCAAACAAGCAAAAAGATAAAAGCAGTATGGAAAGCTAAGGCGGATAACGGAGAGCGTGTATCATCAGCGGTTCCCTTCGGGTATATGAAGTCTCCCGAAGATTCCAAGCAATGGATTATCGAAGAACCCGCCGCAAAAATTGTTCGATATATTTTTGAACTATGCATTGCGGGTCTAGGTCCGATGCAAATCGCACGACGATTGGAAAATGAAAAGGTTGTCTGCCCAACTGAATATTATTACAGTATCGGTAGAAAAACATCGAACAAAAGACCTGCAAATCCGTATAAATGGGATCAAGCAACTGTTGTTCATATTCTTGAAAATAGGCAATATACAGGCTGTACCGTTAATTTCAAGACAACCTTTGTAAGTTTCAAGGTGAAGAAAACAGTCTATATTCCCGAAGATAAATGGCAGATCATACCCAATACGCAAGAAGCAATTATTGATGACGATACTTTTGATAGGGTCGCTGAACTTAGAAAGAATCGCCGCCGTAATACTGCTACGGGAAGAACGAGTATCTTCGCAGGGCTTTTATACTGTGCAGATTGCGGTTCCAAGCTTTACTTCGCTGCCGCTAAAAGCATTAAAGAGCACCAAGAGTTTTATCGCTGCTCACAGTATAAGGAAAATAGAGGTTCCTGTACTGTCCATTATATTCGTGATGTGGTACTCAAAGAAATGGTGCTTGAGGCAATTCAAAAAGTTGCGAAGTATGTTGCAGAATATGAGTCGGTATTTCTTTATCTTTTTGCAAAGAAAAACACACTTGGCAGAGAAAACACAATAAGAACTATGAAAACAAAAATCGAAAAATCCAAACAGCGCATTAAAGAGCTCGATATGTTAATCGAACGTATTTATGAAGACAATGTGCTCGGTAAAATTTCCGATGACCGTTTTTATCGTATGTCTGCCAACTATGAACAAGAGCAAAAAGAATTGCTCGCCGCAGTAGAGCACGACGAGCAGAAAGTCAGAGAAGCCGAACAAGAAAAAATCAATCTTAATGTTTTTCTCACGGCGATACGTGAGTGTACTGACTTAAAAGAATTAACACCCACGATTGTAAACACATTGATTAAGCGGATAGATGTTCATAACAGCACAAAAGATGAACACGGCCACAAGCACGTTCCGATCGATATTTACTTCACTGCGGTCGGAATTATCAATATTCCCACTGAAGAAGAACTAATTTCGGCAATGGAAGAAATGCGTGATAAACCACTGAAATCCGCTTGAATAAAGGAAAAAGGCATAGCCCGTGTGGGCTATGCCATATCCTGCGAAAGAACTGTCCTTTAGAGTACGACTCAAAATCCGTGGCTTTTTATTATTTAAAGTTTGTTAATCCCAAAGTTCTATCGTTTTAACACTCTTTTTTAATTTTTCTTCCATTGCAGGTATCAGCGAAAAACCGAGTTTCTTTTGTTTTGATATAGAAGTGTAGGAATAGGCTATTACCAAGTAAAAACAAAACAAAATCAAAGCAAAAATAAAAATATTAAATTTTTCTGCAGGAATTTTCGCCAATAAACATATTGGTATTAATAAAAAAGCAAATAGCAATAAAGCATACTGTAAATACACCGTACCTATCTTATATACTGTTTGCATTTTTATATATGTTTTGCTATCTTTTTCCATAACCCGACCATACACTTTATAGAATGAATACATATTTTCGGGACTTTTGGAAGTTTTAGACGGGATATAATATCCAACCCTAATCTTCCCTTTTTTAGAACAGTTTAGATAAATATCAGCATCACCGCATGGTGTTCCACTTTTTATCTCGGATAGAAATTTTATAGTATCCGAAACACTTTTATTAACTTCTATATATTCCTCATTTAAAACTTTTCTGAATATTGTTGATTTCATTTGCAAATATTTACCTTTAAATTTAATTTTCTTTAATTATAACAATTCATATACTAAAATGCAATATTAATACATAAAAAGGGAGGCAAATACCTCCCTTACTTCAATTATAACAATATACACACAAGTCCGTTACAGCCTTCGTTTATAACCCTTTCTACCGTTTCCTGCACACGCATTCTCGCATCAATCGGCATACGTGCAAGTTTGGTATGTAAACCCTCGTTCACAAGCTCGTGCAAGGATTTGCCAAAAATATTTGAATCCCAAATTTTCACAGGGTCTTCTTCAAAGCCCGAAAGTAAATACATAACCAAATCTTCCGACTGCTTTTCACTACCTACAATTGGGCTTACTTCGGTCGAAATATTGGCTTTCATAAGGTGGATAGACGGCGCCGATGCTTTTAGCCTTACGCCGTAACGACCGCCCTGCTTTACAATTTCGGGTTCTTCTAATTCCAAATCGGTTATATCGGGCATTATTATTCCATAGCCTGTGGCTTCTACTTCTTCTAGTGCCCCTTTAACCTTACTATATTCCTTTTCAGCCAAGGCTAAGCTCTTGAGTTTTTCCATTAATTCTTGCTCATCAGCTATTTCTATTCCCGTAACCTCGGTTAAAATTTTATAAAACAGGCATTGATTTATATTAAGGCAAACCTCGGCTAAACCACCGCCTAAATCAATCTCAGTAACGTTGGCGGTTTCAACACACTCACAGCCGCCAAAGCACTTATTAAAGCTTTCAATATCACGAATATGGTTTATATCCTGTACCGCATTTTTTATAGCAGCCACAAGCTCGTTTCTCAAAGGATGTTCAAGAGGCAAATTATTAATCCACCCAGGGTAACAAACCTTAATCTCGTTTATAGGAAATTCAAACAAAATTTCAGCCAAAATGCCTTTTATATCCTCTTCACTTAGTTCGAGGCAGTTAATGGGTCGCACAGGCACACCATATTTTTGGGTTAAATCTTTTGCCAAAGCCCTTGCTTCTTGTGATTCGGGATACATACAGTTAAGCAAAACTATAAAAGGCTTATTTATGCTTTTAAGCTCGTTTATAACACGCTGCTCGGCTTCGGCATATTCGTGGCGGGGAATATCACTTATACTGCCGTCGGTAGTAACAACAAGACCTATGGTAGAATGTTCATTTATTACCTTTTGGGTACCTATTTCCGCTGCCATATTAAAGGGTATTGCCTCTGAAAACCAGGGTGTCATAACCATTCTCGGTTCGCTGCCTTCAATATAACCCAATGCGCTTGGCACTATATAACCCACGCAGTCAATAAGCCTAACATTCATTTTGGCGCTGTCACCAATTAAAATTTCAGCCGATTTTTCGGGTATAAATTTAGGCTCGGTAGTCATTATTGTTCTACCCGAGGAGGATTGCGGCATCTCATCGTTTGCCCTCTCTCTAACAAAATCACCTGTCATATTAGGCAAAACCAATTTATCCATAAACTGCTTAATAAATGTGGATTTACCCGTTCTTACGGGTCCCACAATACCGATATAAATATCGCCACCTGTACGCGTTGCAATATCGTTATAAATATTGTTTTCCATAAAATTTCCTCCATTTTTAGTTTGCAATCACTTTGTAAAAGAATATGCGTTTACTATTTTCTTTATGACAAACTCCGCATTAAAGAATATTATGTAGTGTATAGGAGGTAACATAATGCAAAATCTTTTCGATTTAAAAAAAGGACAAAAATGCCTTGTGGAAAAAATTATAACCTGCGGCAGTATGCAAAGGCGGTTTTTAGATATTGGTCTTACCCCAAACACATTGGTAGAATGTGTTAATATAAGTCCTAACGGCGACCCAAAGGCTTTTCTAATAAGGGGTGCGGTTATTGCAATTCGTAAAGAAGACTGCAAAAAAATACTCATTAAGGAAGTATTGCCATGAGCAAAACCACAAAGAAAAACATGACCGTTGCACTTGCAGGTAATCCAAACGTTGGCAAAAGCACCATTTTCAACACACTTACCGGCTTAAAACAACATACAGGCAACTGGGCGGGTAAAACGGTTAGCAACGCAAAAGGTTACTGTCAAAGCGAAAACTTTTCATATACATTTGTGGATATTCCAGGTACTTATTCCCTTGCCGCACACTCTCCCGAGGAGGAAATTGCCCGTGATTTTTTAACAGTTGGCGGAAGCGAAGCGGTAATAGTAGTGTGTGATGCCACCTGCTTAGAACGAAACCTTAATTTATGCCTTCAAATAATGGAAATTTGCCCAAATGTTATAGTGTGCGTGAATCTATTAGACCAAGCCAAAAGCCGACATATAAAGGTAGATTTAGATAAACTATCTAAAGAATTGGGTGTAACAGTAATTGGTACCGTAGGTCATAAAAAGAAAACCGCCAAACAAATTCTAACTGCGCTTGACGACTTAATACTTAATAGCAAAAATCCTAATACTAAAAATACATTACTAAACGACAGCGAGTGCAACATTTACAGCACCATAAATAAAGCTGAAAGAATCGCAAAATTAGTTGTAAGCCACGATAAAAAAAGCGAAAAATCCCTTGACCGAAAACTCGACAATATACTTACAAGCAAAGCCTTTGGCTACCCCATAATGATACTGTTTTTAGCGCTCATTTTTTGGATAACAATAAGCGGTGCTAACTACCCTTCAACTTTACTTTCAAAGTTGTTCTTTATTTTAGAAAACAAACTAAGTGACATTTTACAGTTTTTAAATGCACCGTGGTGGCTGCATGACAGCCTAACCTACGGTATTTTTCGCACAGTCGGCTGGGTTGTTGCGGTAATGCTGCCACCAATGGCAATTTTCTTTCCGCTTTTTACCTTGCTGGAAGATTCAGGCTACTTACCGAGAATAGCCTTTAACCTTGATTACCCATTCAAAAAATGTCACGCCTGCGGAAAACAGGCTCTTACAATGTGTATGGGGTTCGGTTGTAATGCGGTGGGGGTTACTGGGTGTCGAATTATAGATTCTAAACGAGAACGGCTACTTGCTATAATCACAAACAATCTTGTACCCTGCAACGGCAGATTCCCAACTATTATTGCACTTATTACTATCTTTTTATGTGTGGGTGTTAGTAACAATATCTTTAGCACCCTTGTTTTAACAGTAGTTATAATCTTCAGCATACTTATGACCTTCGGGGTAACAAAATTGCTATCCAAAACCGTACTTAAAGGTGTGCCGTCTTCCTATACTTTAGAGCTTCCGCCCTACCGCAAACCACAAATTTTAAAGGTGATTTTTCGCTCGATTTTTGACAGAACTTTGTTTGTTTTAGGTCGGTCGGTTGCAGTTGCCGCCCCGGCAGGACTAATAATATGGATAATGGCAAACATAACAGTAAAGGATATTTCGCTACTTGGCTATTGCGCTTCATTTTTAGACCCATTCGCCCAAATTTTAGGTCTTGACGGCGTAATATTATTAGCCTTTATATTAGGACTTCCCGCAAACGAAATTGTAATACCAATAGCAACTATGGCATATCTGAACAACGGTGCTTTAACCGAATTTACAAGCCTTACCGCTATGAGAGATTTATTTATTGCAAACGGATGGGACTATACCACCGCAATTTCGGTTATATTGTTTTCACTCCTTCATTGGCCCTGTGCCACCACAATTTTAACCATAAAAAAAGAAACAGGCAGTATCAAATGGACCGCCGTAGCGGTGCTACTACCCACAGTTCTTTGTATGTTAGTTTGTATGGTGTTTAATTTTATAATGAAAATATTTTAAAAGGACTGCGTGCGCAGTCCTTTTTTCTATAGGTTCTTCATAAAGTTTTCTTTATTTTCTTTAGCGGTGGTGGTGGGACGGCCTAAGTCATCACGAGCACCAATTGAACATTTAACCTCAATAAACCTTAAACCGCTGTTTTCTTTTGCTGTTTTAAGTTCTTTGTCTAAATCTTCAAAACTATCAACACTTACAGCATTTGGGTAACCGCAGCCTTCGGCGATTTTTACAAGGTTGATATTTTCAGCTACTGTGGGCATACCGCCAACCGTTTCGTGTGCGCCGTTGTTAATAACGATGTGCACCAAGTTTTCGGGCTTCTCACTACCGACTAACGCCATAGCGCCCATGTGCATAAGCACAGCACCGTCACCGTCGATACACCAAATCTTTTTATTTGGTTTTTCAAGGGCTATTTGAAGTGCAATTGAAGAACTATGACCCATTGAGCCGACTGTTAAAAAGTCGTGCGAGTGGTCTTGATTTTTGGCTTCTCTAATTTCAAAAAGTTCTCGTGAAGCCTTACCTGTTGTTGACACTACAGGGTCGGTGTCACTAACCGCTACAATATGCTTTATAATATCTTCACGGCACATTTGGTTGTCGTTTTGGTATTTTACCTTGCCGTCATACTGCAAGGCACCCTTGCGGACTATAAATGCCACCTGTTTACCCTTTTCTAACAAGGGTTGCCACGCTTGTAACTGTGCTTTTACTTCTTGCTCGGTGGTATCTTTACCGATAATAAAGGTGCGAATATCCATATCTTCAAGCAACTTTACAGTTACTTCTCCCTGATAAATATGCTGTGGTTCGTCGTGAATACCGGGTTCTCCACGCCAACCCACAATAAAAATACAAGGTATACCGTAAACCTTATCATTCATAAGGGAAGCTACGGGATTAATTATGTTACCTTCACCACTATTTTGCATATAAACCACAGGCACTTTACCTGTAGCCAAGTGGTACCCTGCCGCCAATGCTACAGCATTGCCTTCGTTTGCGGCAATTTTATGTTGTTTACCAACACCGAATTCATTTATAAGCCAGTCACACAATGGGCGTAACTGTGAATCGGGCACACCTGCAAAGAATTCAAATTCCTTTAAAAAATCAAGTTTCATCTTCTCACCTTTGTGTTATTTTAAAATATAAATCGTAAAGTACATCCTTCGAAAGCTTTACAGGATTGTTTTTAAGTCTGCCAACATTTACCGAAGCAGTTAAAAGCTCTAATTCTTGATTGGTAGCCTTGGGGCCTTCGATTTCGAGTTCTTTTAAGAGTGCTTTAAACATTTCTACCGCTTCACTAGCACTGCTGCAACCCATAGAATTTGCAATATCTTGGAAAGTTTTAAGCAAATATTCTTCGCCACGTGAATCACTGCAATTTTGGGGGTTATTAATCATATATTCCCAAATATGCGGTAAACCTATACCTACCGCGTGACCGTGTGGTATATCATAAAGTGTTGTCATTTTATAACTCATAGCATGGGCAGATGTAGTTGCGGTTATGTTTATAGCCCTGCCTGCATAGTTAGAGCCAAGCATAATTTCTGCAGTCGCCTGTGGGTCGTTTTCAAAAATGTAAGCCTTATAGTTATTTACAATTTTTTCAACCGCAATTTTAGCGTACTCTATACTCTCATCGTTAGAGCTTACCGACCACCACGACTCAATAGCTTGACAAAGCGCATCTAAAAGGGTGCACTTTTTTTGATATTCGGGCAAGGAATATAATAATGTGTGGTCTAAAAAGGCATATTCGGGAATCCAATATTCTTCGCTTAAAGATTCCTTTTCGCCATTATAATAAAACACCGCAAAGCGTGTGGATTCGCTACCTGTACCAGCTGTTGTAGGCACTGAAATTAAGGGGATTTCGTTATCTTCAAGTTTTTGTTTGAAGTGAATTTCACCGTCAGGCAAATTTACAAAGGCTTTAATGCATTTTGCAACGTCAATTGCACTACCGCCGCCCACAGCAACAATAGCATCGCATTTTTCTTTTCTGAATAATTCTACACCAACGCAAATTTCTTCGTACTTGGGGTTGACTGTAAAATCGGTAAAATATACTGCACGGGTTTCTATATCAGCAAAGTATTCGTTAAGACCCATTTTAAAAAACGAAGGTCTGCATACAAGCATATATTTTTTTACACCCAACTGTTTCAATAGTTCACCTATTTGTTTGTAACAATTCTCACCGCTTATAATCTTTTGCATTTTTATTCCTCCGGAATTAAATTTATAATTTCCTTAATACTCATACACATATCATCCGCTTCCTTAGCACGATGATTTGTAAGTATTGTTTTAGCCACATTTTGCATTGCGGGGAATCCGCTTCGGGTTAATTGGTTAGCGTAAATCACCACATTAACGCCACGTTCTTTAAATTCTTCTTCGGTTACCGAATTAAAGGAAGTCGGCACAACAACGATAGGTGTATTTTTATTTTGCTCACGGAATTTTTCTACAAATTCAAAAATTTCACTGGGGTCCTTTTTGCGTGAATGAATCATAATAGCATCCGCCCCCGCACCCGAAAAAGCAAATGCACGCTCTAACGCATCATCCATACCACGTTCTAAAATAAGGCTTTCAATACGAGCGCAAATCATAAAGTCCTTAGTCTTTTGTGCTGCTTTACCTGCACGGATTTTTTCGCAAAAGTTTTCAATAGAATCTTGTGTTTGCTCAACTTCAGTACCAAAGAGTGAATTCTTTTTAAGGCCTGTTTTATCTTCGATAATTACCATCGAAACGCCCATACGTTCAAGGCTTTTTACGGTGTAAACAAAGTGTTCAGTAAGTCCGCCCGTGTCACCGTCAAAAATAATCGGCTTTGTGGTAACTTCCATTATATCATCAATTGTTCTAAAACGGGAAGTCATATCTACAAGCTCAATATCGGGCTTACCCTTTGCGGTACTGTCACAAAGGCTTGAAACCCACATAGCATCAAACTGATAGGTTTTGCCCTCCTGCAAAACGGTGGTATTTTCAGCTATTAAACCTGTAATACCGCTGTGAGCTTCTAAAGCAGAAACGCAGCCCTTTAAATCAATAAGTTTTCTAAGTCTGCCCCTTCTCATATCGGGTGTGCCTAACTGAATTCTTGAACGTTTTTCAAGTTCCTCATACTTGCTGTCCGAAGAATAGGGGTATTCCACAAGTCTTCCGCCGTATTCGGCAAGAACACTTACAACCTCATCACGAATCGGCTTTTGAAAGCCTGTGCGCCAGTCATCACCGTGAACTACGATAGTGGGCTTCAATTCACGCAAAATATCTACATAACTTAAGGTTTTTTGCTCAATAACACGGCTAACGCCTATAATATTTTCAAAAATGGTTTTTCTTTCACTAAATGGTATTAATGGAAAACGCTTATAACTTGCAATAGCATTGTCCGAAAGCACACCTATAGTAAGCTCACCTAATTTTGAAGCATTTTTAATAATGTCTATATGACCGCTATGGATTATATCGGTAGAAAAACACATATAAACGGTTGGGTTGTTCATGTTTATTATTTTCATCCTTTCAAAAATCGTCTTATGTGATTATACTCAAAATCAACAAATTGTCAACAAATAATTTGTAAACAATCAATTAACGGTAATTTCGTCACTATTTGTTGATTATTAATATACTTTTAACCCGAAAATATAACCATAGCATAATTTATAACTTTGCTGTCGGAAAAAGAAATATCTAATTCCGACAGCATAAAATTCCTTTGTTTTAAGCCTTAAGCTGTGCTATGGTTACACCGTTTTCGCCTTCGCCAAATGTACCTAAGCGAAAACTTTCTATATTTTTATGATGTCTTAAATGTGCCTGAATATTCTTACGTAACACACCTGTACCCTTACCGTGAATAATACGGATAGTTTCAATACCCGAAAGAATTGCATTATCAATAAACCCGTCAAGCTCGATAATTGCTTCGTCACTCGCTTGTCCACGAAGGTCAATTTCACTTGTAACAACACGGTCCTTGCGGGACTGTAACCCTGATACATTACGGGTTTTCTTAATTTCGGTTGTGGGCGCATTTTTAGATTTTAACCTTAAATTTTCAAAAGATGCCCACATTTTAATAGAACCCGACATAACGTAGGCCTGTTTTTTATTAAGCTTCACTTCAATAACGGTAGCATCACGGTTAATGTCGGCAATAAGCACAATATCGCCCTTTGCAAGGCTTGTTACCGCTTCGCCCGATACCTTGTTACTTACAACAGGGTTTGCTTCGTCTTCCATTTCTTTTAAGGAAGATTTATACATCTGCCTTGCCTTATCAGTCATTTTAGCCGAATTTTCAGCATTAAGCTTTTTCTTCATTTCTTCCAATTCGTTTAAAAGAAGTGAAGATTTATAACGTGCATTTTCAATTATAGTATTGGCTTTTTCACGTGTTGCCTGCATTAACTTTTCGGTTTTAAGTTGCAATTCGTGCTCACGCATATCGCTCTTACGCTTAATCTCGGCTACCTGAGAACGAAGACGGGCTGCTTCTTCACGGTCTTTTTCGGCACTAAGCCTTGCCTTTTCAAGCGCCGCTACAACATTTTCAAAGCGTAGGTCTTCTTCCCTTACTTCTTGCTTTGCGGTTTCAATAATATCGCTTGGTAAACCTAATTTACCCGATATTGCAAAAGCATTAGAACGCCCTGGCATACCTGTAATAAGGCGGTATGTAGGCTTTAAGGTTTCAACGTCAAATTCGCAGGATGCGTTTTCAACACCCGAAGCATCAATAGCGTAGGATTTAAGCTCAGGATAGTGTGTAGTAGCAACTACACGGCTACCAAAAACATTAAGTCGCATTAAAATTGACTTTGCAAGCGCCGCCCCTTCAATGGGGTCTGTACCCGCACAAAGTTCGTCAAATAAAACAAGTGAATCATCATCAGCCGAATCTAAAATTGAAATAATATTCACCATGTGTGAAGAAAAGGTAGAAAGCGACTGTTCAATACTTTGTTCATCGCCTATATCGGCAAAAATTTTGCTAAAGATTGCAACCTCGCTACCATCATCGGCAGGAATCATTAATCCGCACATTGTCATAAGAGTTAAAAGACCAATTGTTTTCAACGTAACAGTTTTACCACCTGTGTTAGGGCCTGTTATAATAAGCGAATTATAAGATTTTCCAAGTTCTACCGTAATCGGCACAACCGATTTATAATGTATAAGAGGATGTCTTGCTTTTTTTAAGTAAGTCACACCCTTAGTATTAATTTTAGGCACTATTGCCTTCATTTTATAGGCAAGTTTCGCCTTTGCAAAAATTAAATCGAGTGAGCAAAGGGCTTTGTAAGAAGAAATAATACCGTCGGCAAAATTACCTGCTTCTGCCGATAATTCGGCTAAAATGCGTTCAATTTCTTCAAGTTTTTTAAGGCGTAAAACCCTTATTTCATTATTGGTTACAACAACACTTATAGGCTCTACAAACAAGGTTGAACCTGTAGCAGATGTATCGTGTACGATACCGCTTATTTGCCCCTTATATTC
>JAZORK010000118.1:0-4931 GCA_045656485.1 Acutalibacteraceae bacterium
ACCGGGAAGCTACTTCCTTACACGTTCGGTAGACCAAGCATTTTTCGCCGTAATAAACGGTACAAGTAATGTAAAGGATGCTCTTACAAAATGGGGCAATGAAGCCAATAACGAAATTGCCCGTAAAATGGCAGAATATTAAGGAGGCGTAAAAATGAAAAAAGTTCAAGCTAAAAAGCAAGCCTTTAAAAAGGAAGAATTGTGGTATTTCGCTTTTTGTGCGCCCTTCCTTATAATGTTCGTCACCTTTACGGTAATACCGGTGCTTTCATCAATTGTTTTAAGTCTTTTTAACTTTGATATGATAAAAAAGCTGGAATTTACAGGCTTAAACAATTACATAAGAATGATTTTCGGTGACGGAATTTTTACCGTAGTTTTAAAAAACACAATAATTTTTGCCGTTATAACCGGTCCCTGCGGATTTTTGCTTTCATTTGTTTTGGCGTGGTTTATAAACGAATTCAGCCCATTCATAAGAACGGTTCTTTCGTTTTTGTTCTACGCTCCCGCACTCGTTGGTAATGCATACTTCATTTGGCAGATTGCCTTTTCGAGCGACAGCTACGGTTATGTTAACAGTATGCTTTTATCCTTGGGTGTTATAACCGAGCCAATAACCTGGCTTAAAAACTCAGCTTATATTATGCCGATAATAATTATCGTTCAGCTTTGGCAGAGTATGGGCGTATCATTTTTGGCAAATATTTCGGGTCTACAGAATATAAATGATGAAATGTTTGAAGCAGGTGCAATAGACGGTATAAGAAACCGTTGGCAGGAGCTTTGGTATATAACCCTGCCTTCGATGAAGCATATGCTGTTATTCAGTGCCGTAATGCAAATTTCAAGCGCCTTTTCGGTAAGCGGAATAGCAATACAGTTAGCCGGCTATCCAAGTGTGGATTATGCGGCTGATACAATTGTCTCTTATATGACCGACGTAGGTACTGTTAAATACGAAATGGGCTATGCTTCGGCAATGGCGGTCATACTGTTTGTGCTTATGGCAATTTTCAGGGCAATAATAAGCAAGCTGCTTAACAGCACAGGTAAATAAGGAGGTGGAATATCAATGACAGAAGTAATAAATAAAGACGGTAAAAAGCTTAAACTTAAGGTAACAAAGAAAAATCAAGCGAGGCGTTATACAAGGTCAAGAGTAGGAAATTTCTTCTATGTTCTATTTCTTGTAGCTTTCGGAGCTTTTTCGGTGTTACCACTGGTTTACTGTATTGTAACCTCCCTTAAGCCCTTAGATGAGCTTTTGATATTCCCCCCTAATCTTATATTGGTAAAAAGACCTACCCTACAAAATTACTTAGTATTACCGAGTTTAATATCAAACCTGAGAATACCCCTTTCAAGATATGTATTTAACAGTCTGTTTGTAGCAAGTGTTTCGACGGTGCTTTACGTATTTATTGCGGCAATGGCTGCCTTTTCGCTTTGCAAATCAAATTTCAAGGGCAAAAAATACATATTTTTGATGATACAGTTCGCATTACTTTTTAATGCGTATACCTTATCCATTCCGCAGTATCTTATCTTTTCAGGACTTAATATGCTTGACAGTTATTGGATACTTATACTCCCTCACATAGCTTCTACAATGGGCGTATTCCTTATGAAGCAGTATATGGAGGGTAGTATACCCAATGCATTGCTTGAAGCGGCAAGAATAGACGGAGCAAGTATCCCGAGAATATTCTTTCAAATAGTTCTTCCGCTTGTTAAGCCCTGCATATTAACCCTGACCCTTTTCGGATTCAGAGATGTATGGGCATCTGCACCGAGCGGAATGATATTTACCGAATCACTTAAAACCCTTCCTATGATAATGTCCCAGATAACAGCAGGCGGAATAGCAAGGCAAGGAAGTGCCATGGCAGTTACGGTAATAATGATGATTCCACCGATAATTATGTATTTTATAACCCAAAGCAATGTGCTTGAATCAATGAACAGTGCGGGCATTAAGGAATAGGAGGAAGCAACTATGAAAAAAAATACTATTCGTTTAATAACGGTTGTGCTTACTGCTATATTATTAACCGCCTGTATTTTTTCCGTTCCGACTTCGGCTACGGGAAAAAATCAAATCCCGTTTGACAGTTATACATATTGGACTGACGAACTTTCCAACAGCAAAGCATCCGTATACAACAGGTCAATTTACGAGGTCAAAACCACTTTACTTTTGAGCGAACTGTGTGCTGACACACTACCGAATAAAATAACAGATATATGCAAAGACAACAATGGGCGTTTATACATTCTTGACGGCGGTAATTCACGTGTTATAGTTCTTGATAACGGCTATACCTTTTCCCATAGCTTCGGCGACATAAAAAAGAATGATGAATTTTTGAATTATACCGATGCAGGTGGTATATTCGTTTCCGATGAGGGAGAAATTTATATTGCAGATACAGAACATAAAAGAGTTATTGTATGTGATGCAAACGGAGCATTCATAAAAGAAATTCTTTTACCCGATTCAAGACTTATCCCTAGTAATTTTGCCTATCGCCCCATAAAGGTTGTAAAGGATTCACGAGATTATCTTTATGTTTTGAGTGACGGTAGTTATTACGGTGCTATACTTTACTCTCCCGACGGCGAGTTCCTTGGTTTTTATGGTGCAAATACAGTTAAAACCTCTTTGGGAAGTGCTATTGCGAACTATGTAAAAAAAATGTTTATGACAAACGAACAGCGCGCTCAGCTTGAGACATCACTCCCCTATCAGTTTACTGATCTTTGCGTGGATAAAAACGACTTTATTTACACAACCACCGGTAATACTGCCAAAGATAAACGTACAGCACAAACCGGGCAGATAAGAAAATTAAACCCTGGTGGAATCGATGTTTTAAATTCAGATGATATAAATTTTGGTGATCCTCCTACAGGAGATTACAGTCAGGATATTTTAAGCGTCGATATTGATGATGACGGATACATTTATGCCCTTGATTCAAGCTATGGACACATTTTCGTATATGACCAATACAATAACACAATGGGTGTTTTTGGTTGCGGAACAAGACAGGGTGTTCAAGACGGTAGTTTTACCGATGCAGTCGCAATAACAGTCAACGGAACAGATGTTTTAGTTGCTGATGCTATGCTTAATTCCATTTCAGTATTCACTCAAACAGAATATGGTAAAGTCTTGAAAAAAGCACAGTTACTCACAAATGCCGGTAAGTACACCGAAGCCCAGCCTCTTTGGGAAGAACTTTACCAACTTGATAAACAAAACCAGCTCATTTACATTGGTCTTGCTAAAGCCTATTATGAAGCAGGAGATTATGATAAAGCTCTTTCCTTTGCAAAGCAGGGTAAGGATCGTGATACCTATGCCTTAGCCTTCGCATTTGTCAGAAATGAATTTTTATCTAAAAACTTCACCATTTTAGCAATAGTAGCCGTAACCATAATAGCATTATTTATACTTCTTTTGCGGTTTAAAAAGAAAAAAGGCATAATTCTGTTCCCCGAAAACATAAGAACGGCTATCGCTGTTTTAAGAAAACCGTTGGACACCTTTTCTTTGATAAAACAAAAGAAAAATGGCTCTGTAAAGGTTGCCATTGGAATTTTGATTCTCTACTACATTTCAGCTATTCTTTCCGAAATGTACAGCGGCTTCTGCTACACCTCAGTTGGTTCTGACTTTAATGCGTTGCTTACCTTAATGCGTACAGGCGGAATAGTAATTTTGTTTACCGTTTGCTTTTGGGCAGTATCTACCCTTATGCACGGTCAAGGCAAAATGCACGAAATTTTTATCGTTATTTGCTACAGCTTACAACCGCTTATAATTGCAAACGCCATATATCTTATATTAACAAATATTATGCTTCCTTCAGAAATTGCTTTTCTTGACATTTTTATGACGATAATGACCCTTTATACCACATTATTGCTATGTTTCGGACTTATGAAGGTTAGCGATTATGAATTCGGAACGTTTCTTGGGGCCACCCTGCTTTCTTTGGCTGGCGTTGTGATTGTTCTGTTTATAGGAATAGTAATTTTCTTGCTGTTGCAGCTTTTGTGGGGATTTGTTACAACAGTATATTCCGAAATTTATAAAATTGTAGTATTTGGAGGTTAGCTCAATGAAAAAGGAAATACGTTTTTTAAGTTTATTATTACTTTTAATATTGATGCTGACTCTCGTAGGCTGCAGATTTGAGAATGCACAGATAAATTGGTACAATTTTCAAGCAGAATTCAGTTGGGAGCCTTCTGGTGAAATAGCACGAAACGAAAACTTTACGCTTTTGTGGGATGAAGAAAGTGCTTGTGTCACAATGGTTGATAATAAAACGGGTGCTACCTACAGCAACATTCCCACAAATGCTGATGATACAACTTCGCATCCGGAAGTTTATTCACCTCTTGTTATAAACTATATAGATGAACTTACGCTTAACAATAAGCTTGCCGTTGCGAAGCTTTCCAGTATTAGAGACGGTGCCATCGTGACCGAAAGAATCAGTAACGGAATTAAGGTTACATACTACTTTCAGGATGTAACGATTTCTATACCGGTTTCATACACATTAAGAGATGATAGCCTGCTCGTATCAATAGATCCGGCAGAAATAGGAGAAGATACAAATTTCTGTTCCTCAATAGAGGTGCTTCCGTTTTTTTGCTCGGTAAATAATATACATCCAGTCGATGGTTCGTATCTGTTCCTACCTTCCGGCTCAGGAACACTTATATACCCCAAAAATATAGGAGACGGAATAACCTCAAAAATTTCAGAACAAATATATGGATCCGATGTACAAAATCCAGAATATTCCGATATTGCAAAAGAAAATATCAGTCTTCCCGTTTACGGAGCCAAATATGGTGAAAATGCCATATGCGCCATTATAGAAAGTGCTTCGGAAACAGCGGTTCTGTCA
>JAZORK010000119.1:0-2989 GCA_045656485.1 Acutalibacteraceae bacterium
AATCTTTTTAGCAGTTATGGGAATAAGCCCGTGATATATGCTTGACATTGTGTAAAGAATTATCATAGAAAAGCCGTAAATAAATGCTGAAACTATCTGATAAGCATCGTGATTTAAGAAGGCTTTTATTATGCATAAAGCAGCCACCGCAATACCTATTGCACCGCCCACAATATGCGAAACCATATTGAAAATTTCTTCCCCCTTGGTGTATGGCGGAAGAAGCCTGTCTTTAAGCTTTGTACGCTTCATTTTTCACTCTCTTTCGGGTGTTATTTTTTTGTCGAAATTTGGCGAAATGATTTACATAATTTTGTTATTACTATTATCCTTTTATCCCCAATTATCCAACTTATCCACATACTTTTCCACTAAAATCGGGATGAAAACGCCCATTTTTAGTGGTACAAGCCTTTATAATGTTAATATCACGGTGGATAAGTTGAAAAACTTTTAAGGTTGTTTTGGTTTACATAATAACAAAAATCGTAAAATTTTTGGAAATTTTTATCTTAAATTTTACCCAATAATTTATCCATAATCGAAGGGCCGTGCTCTACAAAAATTCCGCTTTTCGCTGCAGTTTTTTCGGTAAAGGTTTCGGCGCCTTTTTCCTTTGATTTGCTGTCATAAATAAGGAACGGAACCGGTTCGGATGAATGGGTTTTTGTAACAAGCGGTGTGGGGTGGTCGGGCATAATTAAAATTCTAAAATCTTCACCGCTGTTTTCCAAATATTCAAGCACTGATTTTAAAATACGGCTTTCAATAAGCTCTATTGCTTTTACCTTGTTTTGGGCTTCACCACGGTGACCGCATTCGTCGGGTGCTTCAATATGTAGATATACTAAATCAATCCCCTTATCAAATGCATCAATAGCCGCCTGTGCCTTGCCTTCAAAGTTAGTGTCAAGATAGCCAGTTGCGTTTTCTACTTCGGGTGTTTCCATATTAGCGCAAATACCAATGCCTTTTAAAAGGTCAACCGCACTTACAACGCTGCCCTTTACTCCGTTCTTTTTGTAAAAATCTTCAAGCTGTGGCTTTTTGCCTTCGCCCCAAAGCCAAATTGAGTTAGCTTCGTTAAGACCTTTTTCTCTACGTGCCAGGTTTACGGGGTGATCTTTAAGAATATTATAGCTCTTTTTCATAAGTTCAATTAAAGGCTTAGCATTTTCGCTATCGCTTAAATATTCCTTAATTACCCTACCACTTATATCGTGCGGGGGTGTCATATTGCCAAGCTCGGTAGTGCCATTATCCCACACAAGACAATGGCGGTAACTCACGCCACCGTAAAATTTATAAATCTCGTTGCCTAATTCTTCTTCAATAGTCTTTATAATTTCGTGTGCTTCTTTGGTAGAAATATCACCTGCACAATAGTCAACCATTGTTTTATCTTCATAATTTTCTTCACTTGATAAAGTTACAATATTACAACGAAGTGCAACGTCGCTACCCTTAAGGTCAACACCAATAGAAGCCGCTTCCAAAGGTGAACGTCCTGTGTAGCAAACATAGGGGTCATAACCCATAACCGAAAGGTTGGCAACGTCGCTACCGGGTTTAAGACCATTACCTACAGTACGGCAAAGACCTATAACCGAAGTTTTAGCAAGACGGTCGATAATCGGCTTATTTGCCAATTCCATTGGAGTTTTACCATTTAAAAACTCACTCGGGGTATCTGCCATACCGTCGCATAACAAAACTAAATATTTCATAAAATCATTCCTTTTGAATTATTGTACTCATTATACCAATTTAACTTCATAAAGTAAAGAAAAAAGGCTTTTCTTTTTCTCTAATTTAATGTATCATTATAATAGAGGTGATTTTTTTGCTTGAGAGTTTAAAAGGTGAAATTCTAAGCCCGGTAGGGTCGTGGGAAATGCTTTACGCCGCTGTTCGCAGCGGTGCCGATGCCGTATACCTTGGCGCTAAAGATTTTTCTGCCCGAAGAAATGCTGAAAATTTTAGCATAGAAGAACTTAAAACCGTGGTTGAATATTGCCACATCAGAAATGTGCGTGTTTATTTGACACTTAATATACTTATAAAAGATGATGAATTCACCGATGCCGTAAACTTGGCTGTTTCGGCTTACAATGCAGGTGTTGACGGTATAATTGTGCAGGACTTAGGCCTTGCAAGCATTTTGCATAAACACTTACCCGAATTACCTTTGCACGCCTCTACCCAAATGACTATTCACACCCCCGCCGCTTTACCTATTTTAAGTGAATTAGGTTTTAAGCAGGTGGTAGTAGCACGTGAAATGTCACTTACAGAGCTTGAAGCCTTTTGCAAGGAAGCACAAAAATACAATATCGTAGTTGAAGCATTTGTTCACGGCGCATTATGTATGAGTATGTCAGGCCAGTGCTTACTTTCGGCATTTTTAGGCTCACGCAGTGGCAACCGTGGACTTTGCGCAGGTCCTTGCCGTTTGCCATTTGAAGCCAAAAACGGCACCGGCTATGACCTTAGCCTTAAGGATTTATCCTTAATAGATTATATTCCCACCCTTTATAAAATAGGTGTACGCTCCTTTAAAATTGAAGGCAGAATGAAACGCCCTGAGTATGTTGCCGCCGCCACAAAGGCGTGTCGTGATGCCCTTATAAACGGCACAGTTAATGCAGAACTACAAGAAACCCTTAAAAATGTATTCTCTCGTTCGGGCTTTACTGATGGCTATTTGCAAGGTAAACTCGGTAAAGATATGTTTGGCATTAGAACCAAGGAAGACGTTGTATCCGCCGATAAGGCATTCCCCTTACTTCACGAAATTTACCGCAAGGAAATTAAAAAGGTGGCTGTTAGTGTTAATGCCACTATAAAAGAGAACGAGCCTATTACCTTAACCCTTTGTGACGGTAAAAACACCGTTACCGCTAAGGGTGATATTCCCCAAAAGGCAAAAAACAAGCCAACGGCTTATGATGATGTTTTAAAAAATTTAACCAAATTTGGTGACACACCT
>JAZORK010000120.1:0-1452 GCA_045656485.1 Acutalibacteraceae bacterium
ATGGTGCCGGTGGCCGGACTCGAACCGGCACGCTGTCGCCAGCGGTGGATTTTGAGTCCACTACGTCTGCCAATTCCATCACACCGGCAAGTGTTAAGCCGAGTTTTAACTCGACTTTGCTATTATACAATATAGCAAACACAAAATCAAGTGTTTTTTTAATAAATTTATACTTTGTTGATATTCACACCCAAAGGAATATCTTTTACATTTTTAATTTTGAAAAGCTCGGTTGGTGTTACAGCTTCAAAATCATTTTCTTTTAAGTAAGTTAGCATTTTATCAAGTGATTTACAGGTTGGTTCGGTCACGTGATAAGCTATAATAATGCCGTCATAAGCTTCCTTAATCGAATTTGAAATTATATCAGGGTTAAGGTCGGGTTCCCAGTCGGGGGCACCAGTAATTCCGTGGCCTAATAACGGTAGATTATTTTCAATAGAAATTTGTGACAAATCTTCGTTTATGTAAAGATAGGGAAGACGAGCAAATTTTATTTTATAGCCAAAAAGATTTTCAACTTCTCTTATAGGAAGGAGCATTTCTTCAGTCGCAGTTTCTTTATTTAATTCAGTTATGCGAGGGTGTGAATGAGAATGAGAACAAAGTTCAAATCCGTTATCAATAGCGTGTTTTAAAACGCTTAAATCTTCATAGGGAAAACGGTTGCTGACAATAGCAAAACCGCATTTAAAGCCGTATTCAATAAACTTGTCAATCATTTCACGCATAGGGTAACGTGGGCCGTCATCAAAAATTATAGAAATGTATTTTTTATTCATAAATACCACCTTAATTTTGTGAAGGGTAAAAAAATAAAAATCCTCGTACTTTCGTACGAGGATTTTTGGCAGGGGTAGAAGGACTCGAACCCTCACAAACGGTTTTGGAGACCGGTGTGCTACCATTGACACCATACCCCTATATTATTTTTTAATAGCTGGTTCAACTCATTTGGTGGACCAGCAGGGACTCGAACCCCGGACCAACCGGTTATGAGCCGGTTGCTCTAACCAACTGAGCTACTGGTCCAAACGAGCAAGGTCTATTATAGCAATAAAAGGAAGTTTTGTCAATAGAAAAATATTAAAATTCATTAATAAATTTTGTTATAAAATTGTAAAAAAAAGGTTACAAAGGCGTATTTATAGTTGACATAATAGTGTATTTTTTGGTAAAATAATATGAATAATTTTATTCTATTTATATTTATATAATAAATAGAAATTTGGAGAGTGAAATTAATGGTCAGAAGTATGACCGGTTTTGGTAGAGCTAAATCACAAATCGACGGTCTTGATATTACGGTAGAAATCAAATCGGTAAACCACCGTTATTTTGAATTTTCTTGTCGAATGCCAAGGGTTTATTCCTTTTTGGAGGAAAAAATTAAAAGCCGTTTAGCAGCTTCAATTACTCGTGGCAAGGTAGAGGTTAGTATTTTAATTGAAG
>JAZORK010000121.1:0-3919 GCA_045656485.1 Acutalibacteraceae bacterium
ATTGATAACGAAGAAACACTTTTATTTTATAACAAAAATGATGGTTACCATAGACAGGAATTTTTAGGGGAGTATCTTAATGCGAGAAATCCTATTTTGGAAGCCATACATCAATTTTTGTTGGACCATAATTATTATAGAGAAGAAGAATCGATTTTAGAGTTATCTAAAATTGAGGAGCCAAGAGTAAAGTGGTTAGAAAAGAAAATTAATAAAGAATTCTTAAGTAATTTGATTGCGGATTTTGACAGGGACGAAATTTTAGGATATAGGATAACAATTAATGATAAAAATATTAGCATTTTTGTTAAAGAAAAATCAGGAGAAGAAATAGATATTAATGCTACGAGTTTGGGGCGTAGATGGTATTTGACATACTCTTTTGTAAAGAGATTGCTAAAAAAAGGAGATTTTCTTTTTATTGATGAGCCCGCGGCTTTCTTGCACCCCCAAGCACAGATAGAATTTAGAAAAGATTTAGAACAATTGGCTAAGGGTGGGGTTTATATTTTCATTACCACACATAGCCCTTATATGATACCTGAAAATTGGGCGAACGTGCATAACGTTACAATGGCTGAAAGCGGTACACAGATTCAATCTTTTACAGATAAAGATGAGTTATGTGAATCTATTAAAGAGGAATTGGGTATTTCGCGCACAAGTGATATTTTGTTTAACTTATCTAAAACTATTCTTTTGGTGGAAGGGGTTGCAGATAAAGCGTGTATCGAAAAATTTGCTAGGAAGTTAGGATACGACTTGTCTAATTATCATATTTTGCCTTGTAATGGGTCTTCCATTATAGGGTTGACGTATCTTTGCATAAGAGAAAGGATTAAGTTCAAAGCCCTTTTAGATGCGGATAATAAAGACAAGCCATCAGACTGGTTAAATAGACAATTTGGATACAAAGAATACTTAGAGATAATTAAAAACAATCAAGACTGCGTTTTTACTCCTGAAGATGGGATGAGGAAAAGTTTGGAAGATTGTTTTAGCCTACAAGATGCTAGTAGATATTTTTATGAAAAGAAAAATCTAGATGGGACAAAAGAAATGAAAATAGGGATGAAAGAGATTGAAAGTGGTGAAGTCTTTACTGTCGAAACATTGAAAAATTTTGAACAGTTGTTCATTAAACTGGGTATTTCTAAAATTGACAAAAAATAATTAATATGATATAATAATGGCGTTAATAATGTCACTCGTTATTTTCATTGGAGGTGACGTTATGAACGAATTAAAGAAACTTAATAAGAAAAGAGTAGCGCAAAACGTGGGTAGATTGATTGCAGAATCAAATATGCCCAACGAAGAGATTGCCTTTCGGTTAGATATAACACCAAGGTTGTTATATTATTGGCAGACGGGCAAGAGAATCCCCAATACTGAAAACGTATACGGGCTCTCACAGTTATTCAAAGTTTCCATAGAAAGCATTCTCGTATGAGAGTGCTTTTTACGTTTTGAACGGATGTTCATTGTGAAATGGGTAAAGTTGTGCTAAAATGGTATTACTTTTAGGAGGTGCGATATGTCAAAATATAATTTAATAGTATTATGGGAAAATGTATTCCCGCATCAAAACGAAGCATATGATTATGCAGGTAGAAGAATGTTGAAGTCGGCGATAGGAAATCAAAACAGTAGATATTGTCCGACGATAGACCATATAAGACCGTTATCAAAAGGCGGGCAAGACGTTCTTGAAAATATTGTAATATGTAATCAAGAGACAAACGAAGAAAAAGCGGATACGTTCCCTGTTTGGTATGCAAATGAAAGACGTTTCCAAGCAAGAAAAGTAAAAGGGACTTCTAATGAGTATGACATCTACCAAATTGATTGAAAAAACATTAGTGTTTTGCTATAATATAAAGGAGAGAGCAAAATAGTATGCTTACAAAAGTTAAAAAATCGTTAAGTAAAATTAATTATAAACTGTTTTTAGCGTTGTTGGTGCTGGGATTAGTACCGACGATTTATACGACGGTTCGGGTGTTCTTTTTAGGACAACTCCCTGGTGAATATTCGTTTTCGATTGCTGGGCAATTATCGTGGGTAAATCTCTTATACGAGATTTTAAGCGAAGCAATCGTTTTGCCGTTGTTCTTCTTTATTGGTAAAGTGTTGACGGATAAAAATGAGTTTGCTAACCGTATGAGAACAGGTTTGCTTGTATCCGTCGGCGCGTACACGGTGCTTTCCGTTGTCATAATTGTGCTTGCAAAACCGCTGCTTTCTTTAATGGCGACGGATAAAGCGATTATCGACGCATCGGCAACCTACATAAGAATCGAAAGCGTAGCAAGTATTTTCTCGCTTGCGTTCAATTTTATCATGGTTGGTATGGTAACGCTCGGCAAAGAAAAATACGTTTACGCGCTTACGGCGGTAAAACTTGTTTTGTGTTTGCTTGTGGATACGTTTATGGTTTCTACCTTGTCCGTATCGTTAAATCTCGGCGTAAACGGGATAGCATTCTCGAATATAATCGTCAACGTAATTCTTGTTGCAACGGCAATTATTTTATTAAGCAAAGAGGGAATTGCTCTTTTCAAGAAAGAAAAACTTTCTTTCGGTTGGATGAAGGATTTTGCAAAAGTCGGTGGGATATCGGGCTTGGAGTCGTTTGTGAGAAATATCGCCTATATGCTTATGGTTGCGCGTATGGTGAATATGGTCGGCGAGCAGGGCACGTATTGGGTGGCGAACAACTTTATTTGGGGTTGGTTATTGCTCCCCGTATTACAACTTGGCGAACTTATTAAGCGTGAAACGGCAACGGACGAAAACGCGATAAAAAACAACTCGCTTGGGTATTTAGTTATCACGGCAGGCGTATGTGTTTTGTGGTGTATCACCATTCCGCTTTGGAAACCGTTTATGACGCACGTGTTGAATTTTAGTGACGTGGATAAACTGTTTGAGCTCGTTATGGTCTTGCTTGGTTTTTATATGCTCTACGCTTTCCAAAACGTATTCGATTCGACGTTTTACGGGCTTGGTAAAACCAACTATATGTTGTTTGAATCGGTTGTAACGAACACCGTTTATTACGGAACGGCGTTTATCCTTTATCTTTGCGGTGCTTGGCAACCTACGTTGATTGGAATAGCGTTGTTGTTTGGTATAGGTAATGCGTTCGATGCAATCGTATCTCTCGTGGCGTATGTGTTCTTGCTGAAGAAAAAGAAAATCAACGTTTTAGACGTTGACGAGAACAAAAAATAAGGGCGGTTTTAGAGCCTTAAAAATAGTAAGACTTGCGGTGATAGTGGGCGTTGTTAAGGCTAGCAATAAAAAGAGTTTGAAAAATGCTGAAAAAGTCAGGTTTTATAAGGGATTAACGTGCTTTCAAAATTTCAAGGACTGTCAAGACCAGCTACGAAAAATTGGGCAAAAAATCACGAAAACCCTACAGCTATCGCGTTTTGTATAAATATACATAATTCGACAAAATATGCAATATGTATGCATAAAGCGGAAATAACGCTCGAAAAAGGGTATAAATATACACAACCAACTTTTCTCTATACACAGTCATTCAAGCAAATATTAAAAATCGTTAAAAAATAATAAAAAAGGAGAAATAAAAATGGTAAAACACGTAATTTTATGGAAGCTCAAAGAGGAATATTCGGAAAACGAAAAGGCGAACATCAAGCAGGGGATTAAAGACGGCTTGGAAATGCTTTTCGGTAAAATCCCAGGATTAGTGGAAATTAAAGTGCATATCAACGGTTTGCAAACTTCCACGGCGGATTTAATGCTCGATTCCACCTTTGAAAGCGTTGGTGCGTTGAAAGGGTATTCCGTGCACCCCGCGCACGTGGCGGCGGCAAATACCTTTGTTCGCCCGTATACTGCGGTGCGTAGCTGTCTAGACTACGAAATATAAGAAAAGCGCCCCCAA
>JAZORK010000122.1:0-14049 GCA_045656485.1 Acutalibacteraceae bacterium
AGGTTTCATACCCGTTTTTGTAAAAGCCTGTTACCCCTTCAATAGCGTAGGTTATTTGCAAAACCCTTGCGGCAATACAAAAGGGCAAGCCTATACAAAAGCCTAAAATTATTTTTTTAAAACTCATTACTATTCTCCAACAAACATTAAAACTGCATTTTAATCATATATTTAATATTATAATAACGATTTTTAAAAAGGTCAACATTTATGTAAAAAAAGAAGGGATTTTATGAAAAAAATATTTATATCCACCGCCGTTTTATTGGCATTTTTACTGCTGCTGCCCCTCTTTGCTACAAAGCCCGACAAAAGCCACCAAACCGCTTCGGTAAGCACGCAGGCAGGTGCGGATATTTTGGTAGTGCCTAAAAATTTTAAGGTGCTTATAAGCGAAACGAACGAAATTGAAGAAATTGCAGTAAGCGATTATCTTTTTGGGGTAATCTCGGCCGAGATGCCCGCTTTATATGAGCCCGAAGCCCTAAAAGCCCAAGCGGTAAGTGCATATACCTTTGCACTTTGGCGCCAAAAGCAAAACAGTGACAAGCCCTACGACATAACCGATAACTTTAAAACCGACCAATGCTATATTTCCCGTGAAGCCGCCCTTAAAAAATGGGGCAGCAAAGCGCCGCAATATACAGAAAAAATTGAATCAGCTATAAAAGATACCGAAAATCAAGCACTTTGCTATAATGGTGAAATTATTTTGTCGGTTTATCATGCAGTATCGGGCGGTAGCACCGAAAGTGGTAAAAACGTTTGGGGTAAGGACTACCCCTATTTGCAGTCGGTAGCAAGTGTGGGTGATAAATTGGCTAAAAATTATATTTCTACCGTTACACTAACTACCGAAGAATTAAATAAAGCATTCGGCAGTAGCGAAAAAATCACAAAAAATCCCTTCACAAGCTTTGAACGCACAACCGCAAATACCGTAAAAAAGGTGAAATTTTGCGGCAAGGAATATAAAGGCAGCCAAATCAGGGAAAAGCTCGATTTAAAATCCTCTAATTTTGAAACCGCTTTTGAGAACAACACGGTCACTTTTACAGTTTACGGCTACGGTCACGGGGTAGGAATGAGCCAAAACGGAGCAAACTATATGGCACAGCAAGGAAGTGACTATAAAGAAATTTTGAGCCATTATTATAAAGGGTGTGAAATAATAAATAAGTAAGTAAAAAGCTACATCTTCAAGGGAACTAGCGAAACCTTACTTTTTACCTATCACTATTACTGGCTACATAAAAAATCCCGACCTTATGAAATGTACTCTTAATGATATTACAACAAGATGCAAAAACATCCATAGTTTTTAAAACTGTGGGTGTTTTTAATCTTCTCATTGTTTTTCGGGTCAAGTTATGCTACAATACCACTAACTAATAAATAAAAATTTTACAAAGGAGTATAAAAATATGAAAAGATTTGTTTCTATTGTTATGATATTTATTATCGTTATGTCATTATCCGCTTGTTCAACTGCTCAAAATAGCAATGCTAAATATTCGTTTTACGGAGAAAGCGACGAAGTTGCGATTTCGAACGGTGCTATTACCATAACAGATGCTAAAAGTGTTTTTTCCGGCGGTAACCTTAAAATTGCTACGATTGAAAATTTTGAAGACATAATTTCCTATCGTGCCACATTTTACACAGTAATTGATGGTAAAGAAACACCTATACATATTGATACAATGAACAATACTTCCAATATCGTATTACTTGATATTCACCTTGTTAAAATAGAAGATACTGATTTGAATGTTATCAAGAATTTTGAGAGGATTGAAGAAATCAAATCAAATTTTTGGTGTGATGTTGAAATTACCAATTCAAACAATGATAGCAAAACATACAAAGTACCACTAACATTAATTGAAATAACAAAATAACAATATTAAGTTAAATGAATTGCAAAAATCCCGACCGCAACGGTCGGGATTTTTGTTATATCTTTTCGCTATATTTTTTTATTGCTTCAAAGCTTTCTTCGCTTATATGGTGTTCGATTTTACACGCATCGTGTGATGCGGTATCGTGCGACACGCCCAATTTTTCAAGAAAGAGAGTCAGTACAGTGTGGCGCTCATACATTCGCTCGGCAATTTTCTTGCCCTCATCGGTCAAGGTAATGTATCCTTTAGAGTCAACCACAATAAGCTCTGCCTTTTTGAGCAAGCCCACAGCACGTGATACCGAAGGCTTAGAAAAGCCCAAATCGGTTGCAATGTCGAGTGAACGGACATACTGCATCTTGCGTGAAAGCAACAAAATTGTTTCAAGGTACATTTCGCCTGATTCATAAATCTGCATTAAAGCCACCTACTTGTACTAAAATTTAAACCTTTTTAACACCGATTGTAACCTTTTGGTCGTTAATATCCCATTCCTTAACAAAGCCTTGAGGCTCGCAAACGGTCAAGGAGTCAGCCAAGGTATCTCCAACGATGTCACTAATCTTAGAAAGAGCAATATCGCAAACCTTTTCGCTACCTGAAAGGGTAATTTCAATATGGTCGGTTACGTTGAAGTCGGCTTCCTTACGCATTGTTTGAATTTTGCTTACAAGCTCACGCACAAAGCCTTCTACAATAAGTTCTTCGGTTAAAACGGTATCAAGTGCTACGGTAATGCCGTTGTCGCTTAAAGTGAAGAAACCTTCTTTTTGGGCTGCATCGATAAGCAAATCTTCGGTTTCAAGCTCAATATCACCGATTGAAAGTGTAAGGGTCAACTTGCCGTTTTCGTCCAACTGCTTTTTAGCGGCGTTGCCATCAATTTCGGAAAGAATGTTGCGAATTTCGCCCAACTGCTTACCGTACTTAGGACCTAAGGTTTTAAGTTGTGGCTTAAAGGTGTAAGTCACAAAGTTGTCAACCTCGCCTGTAAAGTCAACGTTCTTAATGTTAAGCTCATCCTTAATAATATCAACATAGCTGTCTTCTACTTCGCCGTCAAGTTTAACATACATTGTGTTAAGTGGTTGACGGTTTTTACGTGAAGAACCGTTACGAGCCGCACGGCCGAGAACTACAATTTCGAGTACCTTTTCCATTTGGTTTTCGAGGTTTTCATCGATAAGACTTTCATCTACCACGGGGAAATCGCAAAGATGGATACTCTCAGGTGCGGTTTTATCAACACTAATAACTAAGTTTTGGTAAATATTTTCCGCCATAAAGGGAATCATCGGTGCGGCAGTCTTAGCGGTGGTAACAAGGGCTGTGTAAAGGGTAAGGTAAGCCGCAATCTTATCATCGGTCATACCCTGTACCCAGTAACGTTCACGGCCACGGCGAACATACCAGTTACTCATTTCATCCACAAATTCCTGCAAAGCACGAGCAGCTTCGGGAATGCGGTAGTTTGAAAGGTTATAATCAACAGTTTTAACCATAGAATTAAGCTTAGACAAAAGCCACTTATCCATTACGGTTAATTCGTAATCGTTAATGTTGTACTTTGTGGGGTCAAACTTATCAATATTAGCATAAAGCACGTAGAAAGCGTAGGTATTCCAAAGTGTACCCATAAACTTGCGTTGACCTTCTACTACAGCTTTTCCGTGGAAACGGTTGGGAAGCCAAGGAGCCGAGTTAGTATAGAAATACCAACGAATAGCGTCAGCACCGTAGCTTTCGAGTGCATCAAACGGGTCAACTGCGTTGCCCTTAGATTTACTCATCTTTTGGCCGTTTTCATCCTGAACGTGACCTAAAACGATAACGTTCTTGTAAGGTGCTTTATTGAAGATAAGGGTAGAAATTGCAAGAAGTGAATAGAACCAACCACGAGTTTGGTCAACCGCTTCCGAAATAAAGTCAGCGGGGAATTGTGCTTCAAACAAGTCCTTATTTTCAAAAGGATAGTGGTGCTGTGCAAAAGGCATTGCACCCGAGTCAAACCAACAGTCAATAACTTCGGGAACACGGTGCATTTCTTTACCGCACTCAGGACACTTAATGGTAACTGCATCAATATATGGGCGGTGAAGCTCAATATCATCGGGGCAATTATCCGACATTGATTTTAATTCTTCAATACTGCCTATAGCATGGTGGTGACCGCATTCACAGGTCCAAATATTAAGTGGTGTACCCCAATATCTATTACGGGAGATACCCCAATCTTGAACGTTTTGTAACCAGTCGCCAAAACGAACCTTACCAATGCTTTCGGGAATCCAGTTAATTGTGTTGTTGTTGCGGATAAGGTCATCCTTAACAGCGGTCATTTTAATAAACCAAGATTCACGAGCGTAGTAAATAAGTGGAGTGTCACAACGCCAGCAGAAAGGATAGTCGTGCTCAAACTTGGGAGCATCGAAAAGCAAACCTGCTTTGTCTAAATCAACAAGCACATCGGGGTCGGCATCCTTAACAAACTTACCAGCATAAGGTGTTTCTTCGGTCATTTCGCCCTTGCCGTTAACAAACTGAACGAATGGTAAATCGTACTTTCTGCCTACCTTAGAGTCGTCTTCACCGAATGCGGGAGCAATATGAACAATACCTGTACCGTCGCTCATTGTAACGTAAGAGTCACAGGTGATAAAGTGTGCCTTTTTACGTTGCTTTTCGCAAACGGGCTTTACAAAATCGAATAACGGTTCGTATTCCTTATATTCGAGGTCCACACCCTTATATTCTTCTAAAATTTCGTAAGCAGGGGTTTCTTCGGTAGCAAGCTTGCCTAAAACCTTATCTAAAAGTTCCTTAGCCATATAGTAGGTATAGCCGTCAACTGCTTTCACCTTGCAGTAGGTATCATCGGGGTTAACGCAAAGTGCAACGTTTGAAGGAAGTGTCCAAGGTGTTGTAGTCCAAGCCAAGAAGTAAGCATCCTCACCCACTACCTTAAAGCGTACTACTGCCGAGCGTTCCTTAACATTTTTATAGCCTTGTGCTACTTCGTGTGAAGACAAAGGTGTTCCGCAACGGGGGCAATAGGGCACGATTTTAAAGCCCTTATACAAAAGGCCCTTTTCAAAAATTTGCTTTAATGCCCACCATTCAGACTCAATAAAGTCATTGTGATAGGTAACATATGGGTCATCCATATCAGCCCAGAAGCCAACGGTTTTGGAAAAATCTTCCCACATACCCTTATACTTCCAAACGCTTTCTTTACAATGGTCAATAAAGGGGTCTAAGCCGTATTCTTCAATTTGCTCCTTACCGTCAAGACCTAAAAGCTTTTCAACTTCGAGTTCGACAGGCAAACCGTGAGTATCCCAACCGGCTTTTCTGGGCACCATACAGCCCTTCATTGTGCGGTAACGGGGAATCATATCCTTAATAACACGGGTTAAAACGTGGCCAATGTGTGGCTTACCGTTAGCGGTTGGCGGACCATCATAAAAAACGTAAGGCTCGCCGTCCTCTTTCATTGTAATACTTTTTTCAAAAATTTTGTTGTCATCCCAAAATTGCTTGATTTTCTTTTCTTCTTCTACAAAGTTGAGATTAGGTGAAATGTTTTTATACATTTCGATACTCCTTTCATTTTGAGCAAAATAAGATATATCGCAAATTCCGCAAGGAATTTATATCGCTATATATAAAACGCCCCTTATCCATAATAGGACAAGGGGCACTTGCTTTTAAACCACCTATTACGCCAAACTAACATTTGCGGTTTCTATAACGTGAAACAAACGGAAAAGCCTACTTAAAATTCAGCCCTCTGCTCAGGAGTGATACCGATTTTTACACCCTGCAAGGCTTACACCGCCCCTTGCTCGCTAAAAGGGTTTTTAAAAACCGCAGTCTCCGTCAACGCATTTATATTATTTTTTAAAAAATTAGTTAGAAGATGTAGGGATTTGTTGCTTTAATGCAGCACGTGTTTTGCGAACTTCACCTAAGTTTGCGGTAAGACCTTCATCTGCACGGCGCATAATATCGTCAACAAAATCTTGTGCGGCTTTGCGCATTTCACGGCTTTTGCCTTGTGCTGCGGCAATAATTTCAGCAGCCTTTGCTTGAGAAAGCTTTACGATTTCTTCCTGTGCCACCATTGCTTTTGCCTTTTCTTCAGCATTGCGGATAATAGCATCTGCCTCACGCTTAGCGTTTGTAATAATATCAGCACGGTCAGCAACAATGCCCTTTGCCTGCTTAATTTCAGCAGGGATATTAAGGCGGATTTCATCCACAACTGCTCTTAATTTTTCAATGTCAACAACGGTCTTTCTGCCGGGGATTTTAATACCGCTATCAAGCGCTTCGTCAAATTGCTCTAATAATTCGTCAAGTGTCATTTTCAATTTCCTCCAAACCCTTGCGGGTGTTATTTGTTTGCTGTTATACGGTCGATAATATCCTGTTTAATAACCTGTGGCACAAAACCGCTTATATCCCCGCCCATAGCGGCAATTTGCTTTACCATGCTAGAGCTTAGATACATATTTTGCGCTGATGTGGTTAAAAACAAGGTTTCAACCTTTGGGTTTAACTTCTTATTGGTTAATGCCATTTGGAATTCATACTCAAAGTCCGACATGGCACGAAGCCCTTTAATAATTGCGGTAGCGCCTTTTTCGGCGGCATAGTCAGCCAACAAGCCGTCAAAAGACTCAACCTCAACATTATCTAAATCGGGTATGCATTTTTTAATCATTTGGGCACGTTCTTCAGGTGTAAAGCAATTAGTTTTGCTTTTATTACTTGCAACAACCACCAAAACCTTGTCAAACATATTTGCCGCACGGCAAATAATATCAAGATGACCAAATGTAACGGGGTCAAAACTACCGGGACAAATTGCAATACTGTTTTTCATTATTCCTTGCCCTCTTTCCTGTAAACCGAAACGTTTATTTTACCGTAGCGGTAGGTTTTAGCCACCGAAAAGCCCGCTATGCTTTGGGGTATCTCTACCTCGGGTGGATATTCGCACACAATTATGCCATAATCACTCATAAGCGGTAAAACCGATTTTAAGGCAGGTAGTAATAATCCCTTTTGATATGGTGGGTCTAAAAAGACAATATCAAAGGTGTCACGACACATTGCAGTAAAGGTAGCATAGTCTGACATATATACCTTTGCATTACTCTCAAGACCTGTGGATTCAATATTTTGCTTAATAATTTTTATTGAAGCGTTACTGCTGTCAACAAAGGTGGCACTTTTAGCACCACGGCTTAAGGCTTCAATACCTAACTGCCCAGAGCCTGCAAATAAATCAAGCACACGCCTGCCTTCAATTTGAAACTGAAGTGCGCTGAAAATAGCTTCCTTAACCTTTTGCGAGGTTGGGCGCACGTCGTTGCCCTCAAGAGTTTTTAAAATTTTACCACGGGCAATACCAGTAATTACACGCATTTAAAATCACCAAAGTTGAAAATTTTTTAAGAAGCACATAAACTGCCCATAATATGTTATTATTATCCCACGAACACCCACAGTTTGTCAAGTGTTTTTTACAATTATTACCCTTTAAAGACCGTTTGTACAAAAATAAACGGGCGGATAATATCCGCCCCTACGATGTATCTATACAATTTTATTAACTAATTCCGAATTACGCATTACAAATTCCGAATTTATTTTTCTTTTCCATCGGTGGCGGGACCGTTCAAAAGTCCGCCATCTTCATCAAATCTTGAGCCGTGGCAAGGGCAGTCCCAGCTGTGCTCTTGCTTGTTCCATTTTAACGCACAACCCAAGTGTGGGCAACGTGGTGTGGTGGGCGTTAAAAGATTGCAAACGCTTTCAAACCCGTTGAGCATTAACTGTGGGGTTAAAATGCTTCGGTCAGGAATAAAGACGTCTTCAAATTCGTTTACTTTACCTGTCAGCATATCGACAAGTATTTGCGCCGAGCACATAGCCCCTGTCATACCCCATTTGTTAAAACCACTTGCTACATATAACTCGTTACTTCCGCCACTGTATTTTCCGATATAACACATTTTATCAAGGCTTATGCAGTCCTGCGTGGCCCAAGCGGTAATTTCCTTTGCGTTGGGGTAATAAAGCCTTGCCAATTTGCGAAGTTCAGTATATCCCCCACCTTTTTTGCCGGTGCGGTGACCGCCGCCACCGAATAATATTAAATCTTTATAATTGCGAAAAGACAAGCCCTTGTCAGCCTCATCAACATACATACCCTTTAAATCACTGCCGCCCTTTAGTGCCAAAACATAAGAACGGTGCTGATAAAGCTTTAAAAAATAGCCACCGTGCTTATTAATAAAGGGAAAATGTGTTGCCACAACCACTCTTTTAGCCTTGATTTTTCCGTTTTGTGTAATGGCGGTATTGCCGACCATTTCTAACACCTTGGTATGCTCATAAATATTAAGTCCCCGACTAATTTCGCCCAAAAATTTCAAAGGGTGAAATTGTGCCTGATTTTCTAATTTAACTGCCCCTGCTGTTTTAAATGGCAAGTTCAAATCCTTTGTTAGTGCGGCTTTGCAACCGATTTTCTCAAGCGCATTTAACTCTTTTTCAATTTTTTCTTCTTTAAAGGAGTAAACAAAATTATCTTTAACCTCAAAATCGCAGTCTATATTCTTAGTAATTTCAAAATAGGTTTCTACCGCTTTTTTGTTCGCAAGGTAATACCCTTGCGCCGCTTCCTTTCCACGTAAGGACAATATTTTGTGGTAGTTAAATGAATGACCGTAAGTTATTTTAGCGGTGGTATTTGCCGTAACACCGCTTGCGATTTTATCCTTTTCTACAAGAATATAATCTACCCCTGCCTTATTCAAAAAATATGCCGTTAAAAGACCTGCAATACCGCCACCTATTATAAGCACATCGGTAGAAATATCACCTTTAAGGCTTTGGAACTGCGGTAGTGTTACACCTTGCCAAATAGACTTCATAAAAAATATCACCAAGGGTAGTATTTCGCTACTCTTGGTGATATATTCGGTAAACTGTATTTTAAAATTTTATGCGTTCCAATACTTTCTATCAAGGCTTCTAAAGGATATTGCCGAGAAAATGTGACTTTTTTCAATAATACCGCTTCCGTCAAGGTCGGCAATGGTACGTGCCACCTTTAAAATGCGGTCATAAGCACGTGCCGACATACCAAGCCTTTCGAAAGACAATTCCAAATATTTAGAAGCATCATCAGTCAAAACGCAAAACTTCCTTATTAAATCGGGCGTAAGCCTTGCATTACAAGTAATGCCTGTACCCTTGTAGCGTTCTTGCTGAATTTTGCGTGCTTTGTCTACTCGTTTTTTAATTTCGGCAGAAGTTTCTTCATTTGCCTTCGAGCTTAAAGCATTATAGTCAACGGGCGGCACTTCGACGTGTAAATCAATGCGGTCAAGCATCGGACCCGAAATTTTGCTTAGGTACTTATGCACCGCCATTTGCGAACAGTTACAGCTTCTGGTCGGGTGACCGAAAAATCCGCACGGGCAAGGGTTCATAGCGGCTACCAGCATAATCGAGCTTGGGTAGGTAAGAGTACCTGCCACACGGGAGATAGTCACCTTGCCGTCTTCAATAGGTTGGCGCAATGCTTCCATAACGTCGCGGCGGAATTCGGGTAATTCATCCAAAAACAACACGCCGTTATGTGCGAGCGAAATTTCGCCCGGTTTTGGCACAGCACCGCCGCCCGCAATACCCGCCACCGAAACGGTGTGGTGGGGCGAACGGAAGGGTCTATTTGATACAAAAGGATTTTTATTATCCAAAATCCCTGCGATAGAATGAATTTTAGTGGTTTCGATTGATTCCGAAAAAGTCATATCAGGCAAAATACCAGGTAAGCGCTTTGCCAACATACTTTTACCCGCACCGGGTGGACCCACCAAAATAATATTATGTCCGCCTGCAGCGGCAACCTCTAATGCCTTTTTAGCCGCAACCTGACCCTTAACATCACAAAAATCGGGCACACGGACTGTGGTTTCGCTTTTCACGGGTGTGGGTGGTTGCTTTTCT
The DNA here is from genome assembly GCA_045656485.1 of Acutalibacteraceae bacterium. Lineage (GTDB taxonomy): Bacteria > Bacillota > Clostridia > Oscillospirales > Acutalibacteraceae > UBA737. Next base: position 9,933 of record JAZORK010000122.1, read on the forward strand.
ATAAGTTTTTCACCTGTAAGGTGTAATATAATTTGCTTAACGTCATTAGCAGGGTAAACGTTTATGCCTTCAACAACTGCCGCTTCGGTAGCATTTTCGGCGGGGACGAAAATATTTTTAATTCCGTTTTCCTTAGCGGTAATAGTCATAGCCAAAACGCCGTTTATGCCACGCAAAATACCGTCAAGCGCCACTTCGCCTACCGCCACGCAAGAGTCCATATCCGCTTTCAACTGACCTGATGCCTTTAAAATTGCAAGTAACACAGGCAAATCATAAGCCGAACCCTCTTTTTTGCGGTCAGCAGGGGCTAAATTAACCGTAATGCGTGAAACAGGGAACTTAAATCCACAATTTTTAATAGCGGCACGGACACGGTCACGTGATTCTTTTACCGCTGTGTCGGGAAGCCCCACAATGTCAAATGCAGGAAGACCGTTTGAAATATCGGCTTCAATCTCTAGCATATATGTAGAAAATCCAAAAATGCCAACACTTTGAGTCCTTGAGAACATAAAGCTTCACCTACCCGGCAACGTTATTTTGAGGCTCGCCCTCTAAAAAGGCGGTTATATTTTCACACACAATACCCAAAAGGCGTTTTCTTGTGGTCAAGGGCGCCCAACAGGTGTGGGGAGTAATTGTAATATTTTTTGCCTTCATTAAAATGCAGTCGTCACGCATTGGCTCACTAGCTAAAACGTCAACTGCCGCACCCGAAAGCTTACCACTTTCCAAAGCGTTATACAAAGCGGTTTCATCCATAACACCGCCACGGGCGGTATTAACAAAATATGCACCGTCCTTGAATTTTGCAAAAGTTTCGGCACCGAACATACCTTGGCTTTGCTCGTTTAATGGACAATGCACCGACACAATATCACTATTTTCTAAAAGGTGGTCGAGTGTTACGAATTTAGGGTCTTGTTCCCTTACGGTGCGGGTATAAACCAACACCTGCATACCTAATGCTACTGCGATTTTTTCAACCGCTTTTGCAATACTGCCGTAACCGATAAGACCGATAGTTTTACCAAAAACTTCATCGGTAGCATAAACCAAAGGCGAAAAAACGGTCGATTTTTGCCAACCGCCGTTTTTTACAAATGTGTCATACTCGCTGATTTTAGTGTAGTGGTTTAAAATATAAGCAATAGTTTGCTGTGCTACTGCGTTGGTAGAATAGCTACCTGCATTAGCCACAACGATACCTTTTTCTTTAGCACATTCAACATCAATATTATTAAAACCTGTAGCAAAAAGACCAACGTATTTAAGGGTATTGCCCACCGACATAACTTCACTGTCAATAACAGTTTTGTTGCAAAGTAAAATATCGGTATCTACAACCTCACGTAGTAGCTCCTCACGGGTGATACCTGCGTATTCAACCACCGTGCCGAACTGATTTAACACTTCGAGCGATAAATCGTTATGAGATTTTAGCGAACCACTGTCAGTTACTAATATTTTCATCTTTAGCTTTAACCTTTCTTTTGGTGCCGTCGGGTTCAACAATATAGGTATTTTCAAGCTGAGAAACAAGGCTACGCTTAAAGGAGTCAATATATTCCCTACGGAGAATATATTGTTCTTGCTTTTCTTCTTCGGTAAGACCTTCCGCCTTTTGCTTGCGCGCAAGGGCGTTTATACGGTCAATTTTTTCCTGTGTCATACTAAATCTCGTTTCTGCCCTCTAATGCGCGGGCTAATGTATATTCATCGGCATATTCAAGGTCGCCACCAACGGGAATACCGTATGCTAGGCGTGTAACCTTAATGCCCATAGGCTTTACAAGGCGGGAAATATAGCTAGCGGTTGCCTCACCCTCAACCGTGGGGTTGGTCGCCATAATAATTTCGTTAACCGTGCCGTCCGACAGCCTTGCCATAAGCTCTTTAATCTTCAAAGAATCGGGACCTATATTATCCATAGGCGAAATAACCCCGTGGAGCACGTGGTAAAGCCCTGTGTATTCGCGTGTGCGCTCAAACGCCATAACGTCCTTAGGCTCAGCCACAACGCAAATTGTGGTGCGGTCGCGCATTTCGTCCGCACAAATCGAACAACGGTCCAAATCGGTAAAGGCTTGACAAACACTGCAAAAATGGATTTTTTTGCGGGCGTTTATAAGTGCCTCGGCAAATTTTTCAGCTCTTTCGGGCGGTTGTTCTAAAATATGGTAAGAAAGGCGTTGCGCCGTTTTCTTGCCAATGCCTGGAAGACGCTCAAACTGAGCAATAAGCTCGTTCAGCGGTATAATGCTGTTCTTCGCCATAATTAGAACATACCGGGAAGATTGAGTCCGCCTGTAATAGCCGACATTTCTTCCTCGCTGGTCTTAATAGCGTTAGAAATAGCCTCGTTCACTGCAACGGTGATTAAATCTTCAAGCATTTCGGGGTCTTCGGGGTCAACCGCATCGGGATTAATTTTGAGTGATTTTATAAGGTGGGTACCATCAACAGTAACCTCTATCATACCTCCGCCTGAGGTAGCTGTGTATTCTCTTTGTTCGAGGTCAGCCTGTAAATTTTGCATATCCTGTTGCATTTGCTGTGCCTGTTTTAGCATTTGGTTCATATTACCGCCGCCGTTGTTGGGAAGTCTTACTTTCATTTGTATTTCTCCTTAAATCAGTTAATTTCTAAATTTTTAAGCTTTTGCGCCAAGGACAAAAGCGGGTCACTTGCATCCGCTTCGGTTTTGGGGTTGTAGGGCCCTAGCTTATAGGTGGTGCCCAAAACCTTAAGTGCCGCTTTACGAATTTGGTCCTTATACATTCCGTTGGCCGATTTTATAAGAGTTCTAAACTGTGAATTTTTAGCATCTATTAAAAGATATTCACCCTTAATAAAGGCACGTGAGTCAACCAAAACCCCTGCAATAAGTGGGCATGTGGTTTTAAGTATATCGAGTATCTCTTGCCAGTTTTCAACCTCTCCTGACACTTGAGGTGTGGGGTTTTTAGGCTCGTTTTCTTCCGCAGGCGGTTCTGGCAGGGGGATTTCTTCTTCATATTCTTCCTGCACTTCGGCAGCTTCTTCTACCTTTGGTTGTTCTACCATCTTTGGCACAACGTTACCGCTTTCCAAAGCCGCAATACGTCTTTCCAACGCCTCTAAATCGACCGATATTTGCGGGTTACAAAGTCTTACAATTGCCATTTCCATCTCGCACCTGCGATTACCACTTTGCATTAATGCGGTGGCGTTTTGCAAAACCGACAAGGCATACATAATATCCTTAATATCATAATCGGCCGCTTGGCTTTCTAAAGCTTTAAGCCTTGCAGTAGAGCAAACAATAGGGCGATTACCCTGCTTTACGGTTTTAATAATCATTAAATCACGGTAGTGTGAAATAAGCTCACTCAAAAGCCTTAGCATATCTACCGACGAATTGTGTAATTTATCAAGGGTTAAAAGTGCCTTTTCGGTGTTTTTTTGCTTTATAAACTCTCCAAGCTCTAGCAAATAATCGTTACCTGCCATAGCACAAACCGCTTCTACAGTGGCTTCATCAATATTTTTACTGCTTGAAGCGCATAAATCTAAAATCGACAAAGCATCACGCATGCCGCCGTCAGCCGCAGCCGCAATTAAGGTTGCCGCTTCGTCAGTAAGGGTCAAGCCCTCTTTATCTGCTATAAACTGTAATCTTTCACAAATTTTTTTAGGGTCAATACGTCTAAAATCAAACCTTTGGCAACGTGACAAAATAGTTGCGGGAAGCTTGTGCACTTCGGTAGTAGCCAAAATAAAAATAACGTGACTGGGCGGTTCTTCCAAAGTCTTTAAAAGGGCATTAAATGCACCGATAGACAACATATGAACCTCGTCTATAATATAAACACGGTATTTTGAAGATGCAGGGGTAAAATTAAGGCGTTCACGAAGCTCCCTTATACTGTCAACACCGTTATTAGAAGCGGCGTCAATTTCAACAATATCGGTATTCTCGCCCGAATATGAAGCCTTGCAGCTTTCGCACTCTAAACAAGGGTTGCCATCCTTTAAATCAAGGCAGTTGACAGCGTTTGCCAAAATTTTAGCGCAAGAAGTTTTACCCGTACCACGAGTACCTGTAAAAAGATAAGCGTGTACGGTAGTGCCT
>JAZORK010000123.1:0-1013 GCA_045656485.1 Acutalibacteraceae bacterium
GAGCACAAGGCCAGCGGTATGCCAGGTACATCACGCTACATTACCACAAAGAACCGCAAGAACACTCCTGAGCGTTTGGAATTGAAAAAGTACAACCCAATCCTCAAGAAGTACACCATCCACAAAGAAATTAAGTAATTAACCATTTTAATTAAGAAAGGCTTACTACTATGGCAAAGAAAGCGGTCGCAACCCTTCACACTGGTAACGCAGGTCGTAACCATACCAAGTGTATCAAGATGGTTAAGAGCCCAAAAACTGGTGCTTACATCTTCCAAGAGGAAATTGTTGAAAACGACAAGGTAGCAGCTTACTTCAAGTAAGAAATGCGATAAAGGAAAAAACGACGCCTACGAAAGTGGGCGTTGTTTTTTTGTCTAATGTTTAAGGTTTAATGTTTAAAGTTTAAGGTTTAATGTCTAATGTTTAAGGTTGAAAGTTTAAGGTAAAGTGTAGGGTGTAAAGTGTAAAAAAGTAAGTTTTTTTTGCATATATACATTTTTTTTTGTATCTTTGCAGGCGAAATTGAGGAAAAGTGGGAAGGAAATGTGTAACTAAAAGGCGTAAGCCGCTATGAAACACTATGTTAGGAATAATTATTAACCCAAAATCTGGTAAGAAAGCGTTTCGTGCACAGCGTTTGTATTTGTGGAGATTATTGAAAGCACGACGCGAACCATTCGTATATCGCGTAACGAAATATGCCAATCACGCCATAGAACTTGGTCGTGAGCTTGTGGAGGAGAAAGGATGTACACGTATCCTAGTTCTAGGCGGCGACGGCACCCTTAGCGAAGTCATTAATGGCATCATGCGCGCGGAACTCACACCCGAACAACGCGCTAAGATACAATTTGGACTGATGCCACGTGGCACAGGCAACGATTTTGCCCGCCACTGGGGACTGACCAAAGATTATAAACGCTCGCTGGATATCTACTTTGCCGGTAAGAGCCAACCTATTGATGTGGGTTGCGTGACCTATTGGCGCAATAATATTCCTCATCACCGAT
>JAZORK010000124.1:0-6920 GCA_045656485.1 Acutalibacteraceae bacterium
CTTGTCCATTTCGGCAATTAAGGTTGAGTTGTACTCACCTTGTGCAGCAGTAACAACTTTAACTTCTACGCCGGTTTCTTCTGTGTACATTTTAGCAACTTCTTGAAGAACTTCGTCAGATTCAGGTTTGAAGTTGAGCCAGTATACACGGCCGGTTTCTTTGCCACCGCAGCCTGCTAATAAACCGAGGCAAAGGATGGCTACTAATAATAGGGATAGCGCTTTTTTCATGAGATTTTCCTCCTTCGAAAATTTCCGCACATATCGTGCGTTTTTAAAAAATTATTTATTTCCACACCTAAAGGTGTAAAAATCAAGTGATGGGTTTTGCAAGGGTGCCACCCTCTCGTAAAGAGGTGTCAACCTTTAATTGACAACTTTTGCCCTTGCCGTTTAAAACGTTTAATAAAATTTCAACCGCGTGGGTGCCCATTTGTTTACTGGGCTGAACCAAGGTTGTAAGGGTTGGTATAGTGTATTTTGAAACCTCTATACCGTCTATAGAAATTATTGAGCAATCTTGCGGAATTTTTAGCCCCGAATTATGTAAGGCCTTCATTGCTGCAATACCCATAGCATCAGCTATAGAGAAAATTGCCGTAAATTCTTTATTTTGTTGTAAAAATTTTTCGGTTGCTTTAAATGCATCGTCCATATTAAAGCTTTTGGCTTCTATAATAAGGTCGTTATCAACCGAAAGACCAGCATTGGCGAGTGCATCGCAATAACCTTTAAAGCGAAGCTCACTTATTGAACGGTCACTCGTTGTGCCTAAAAGCACGGCAATTTTTTTGTGGCCTAAATCGGTAAGCTTTTTTACTGCACGGTAAGCTTCGTCGTAGTCGTCAATATAAACTGAAGAGTAAGCTTTTTTATCTAAGCTGCCAAAACTGTTTGTATAGGTACAGCAAACAAAGGGCACACCCAAAGTGGCAATTTGTTCGGGGGAGTAGACAAACCTACCGCCCAAAAATATAAGACCCTTTAGCCTTTTAGACCTTACGAGTGATGCGCCTTCGGAAAGCTCATCCTCACCGGAGTTTATCTGGTGCATAACCATTGCATAGTCGGCTTTGCTTACTGCTTTTTCAATTGAATGCAAAACCGAGTTTAAAAATGGGTTACCAACACCGCGCACCACAACGCCGATAGTATCGGTTTGTGTTTTACCTAAATCCCTTGCACTTGCGTTTGGAACATAGTGAAGCTCTTCAATAGCTTTCCACACCTTTGCACGCAATTCTTCACGTACGTCGGGGTGGTTATTTAAAACGCGAGATATGGTGGTGATTGAAACGCCGCTGTATTCGGCAACGTCTTTAATAGTCATTTTGTTAATCCTTTGCGAAAAAAACGGTGGAAAAACGTATGAAATGAGTGTACTGAAAACGTTTTCAGTCATTCAACAACTATATTTAATCATATTTTAACCCAAAAGTCAATATTTTTTAGCAATTTTAGCAAATTACAATATTTTTACTTGGAAAATTTATGCAATTTGCACATTGTTTAACTAAAGTGACTTGTAATAAAACGCAAAAAATCCCAAGCAAAACCGCTTAGAATTAGTGTTTTCTTGAATATTACCAATATTATAGGTTTTTATTACAATTGCATTAAAAAAACAAAAGCACCAACCAAAAAGGTTAGTGCTTTTCAATTTGGAGCGGGTGATGGGTGACGTCGTGACCGCCGCCTGTGGCGGAGAAAGGGAGCGAAAGGAAGCGCCGTGGTCGACAAGTGCGCCGAGCTCCAAGCGAGCGCAATGTCGGGCATCGCAAGAGGCGGATACCTTAAAAAAGGGTTCGATTACCATGTGTATAAAAAACAAAAGCACCAACCAAAAAAGTTAGTGCTTTTGATTTGGAGCGGGTGATGGGTGACGTCGCGACCGCCGCCTGTGGCGGAGAAAGGGAGCGAAAGGAAGCGCCGCGGTCGACAAGTGCGCCGCGCTCCAAGCGAGCGCAATGTCGGGCACCGCAAGAGGCGGATACCTTAAAAAAGGGTTCGATTCCCAAGAGTATAAAAAACAAAAGCACCAACCAAAAAGGTTAGTGCTTTCAATTTGGAGCGGGTGATGGGAATCGAACCCACACAACCAGCTTGGAAGGCTGGGATTCTAGCCGTTGAACTACACCCGCGTTTCAACAGCACATATAATAACACATAAAAAAAAATTAGTCAAGGTTTTTTATAATTTTTCTTTAAAAAGTTCTTGACAAAGAGCGACAAATAATATATGATATATAATACGCCGCTGTGGTGGAATAGGCAGACACAAGGGACTTAAAATCCCTCGGTAGCGATATCGTGCCGGTTCAAGTCCGGCCAGCGGCACCAACAATCCCGAATGCAAAAGCGTTCGGGATTTTATTTTTTACTAAAAACAAGCACTGCCTTAGCAGTGCTTGTTTTTCTAATTTTTTCTTGTAAGTGCAAATTTATTATGCTACAATACTTTATATACTTTGGTCTTTAAAAACAGTTATAAATATATTACGGAAAACGTAGATTAAAAGCGCTAAAAACAGGAATGTGCCTGCAACAAGGAAAAAGGGTAGATAAAATTTGCCTGCTACAAGTGTTATGAGCGAGATTATAACACAGCAAAGTGCCATATATTTAAGGTATTTAATATTATCGGGATTTTTTTCGTCATATTTTAGTATGTTTTTAAGCACCTTACGCAAATAGAAAAGGGTAAGCCAGGTGAATGGCGCACAGGGGTAGCAGGTTACCATTATTGTGGTGGCAAGGCTTTCAAGCCTGCCTTTCCATTCAACGTAACCTGTTACAAGAAAAGGTAAGCTTATTGCAACCAAAACAAGTAAGCACATAAAAATATCGGTTAACATTATTGAAAATTTTATTGTGTGTTTCTTTTTCATAATATCACTCCTTAGAGTTGTTAATTTGTATTATACAGTAAATTTACACGTTTGTAAATAATAAAAAGGACTGAAAAAAGTGTTTGATTTTTTAAATAAAAGGCCAATGCTTTTATCTGCTTTGTTTGCGAGTGCCCTTTCGGTTATTGGGATTTTTGCCGAAACGGTGCTTTTGTGTTTATGTCCGCTTATTTTATTCTTGATTTTTATAATGTTTTATAAATCGGTAAAGGGTGAACTGATTTTAGCTATTATTTTGGTCTTGCTTATTAGCGTTAGTACGCTTTTTTCGCTTAAAAATGTAAAGCAAGCAAATCTTTTGGATGATAGTACTGTAACGGGTGAGTTTGTGGTGGTAGAAAAACCCGAAAACCACGGGGAATATTATTCCACAACCTTTCAAACAATAAGCTGTGACGGTTTGAAAAAGGGCAGTAAGCTTGCGGTTACGTATAGTAGCGGTGAGATGCAGTTAGGCGAATATATAAATGCCACGGTTTCGCTTTCGAGTTTGCAAAATAACCCTATAAAATATACCTATTACAGCAATAACATATTACTGAGAGGTTTTGTTAAAAGCCATAAATCACTAGGCAAAAGTGACGTGGTTTTAAAAAATTTGGGAAATATCAGGGATTATATAAAAGAAAGTATTTTTGAATTTTACGGCAAGCATGAAGCCGCCACGATGTTAGCTCTTGTTACAGGTGATAAAAGCTATTTTACAGCTAGGTTTTACGGTAATGTAAAATCGTCAGGTGTGGCACACGTTATGGTGGTTTCGGGTATGCATTTGTCAATTATTGTATCCTTAGCGCTATACCTTACTAATAAATTGTTTTATAACCGTTATTTTAAGGCTTTGTTAATTTTGTTTGTCACACTTTCGGTAATGGCGGTATGCGGTTTTACAATGTCTATAATGCGTGCGGGTATTACCTATATTTTTATGGCTTTAGGGCTTATTTTAGGGCGGGAGAACACACCCGAAAACACTCTTGGCGCCGCAGTTAGTATGATATTGCTTTTCAACCCATTTGCTATTATGAGTGTGGCGTTTGAGCTTTCGGTGCTTTCTACCTTTGCTATTTTGGTGGTGGCACTTCCCGTAAGTGATTACATAATAGAAAATGAACTTATAAAGCCAAAGTGGTTGAACCTGGTTTTGCCGATAATTTTAATAAGCCTTTCGGCGCTTATTTTCACATCACCTATTACAATTTATGTTTTCGGGTATGTTTCTAATGTTTCAATTATAACAAATTTGCTTATATCGTGGGCGGTAAGCTTGGCAATGAATTTGTGCCTTGTAGGGTTTATAATACCATTTTTAAAGCCTTTGCTATTCTTTATTAGCAGTCTTTTGGTAAGGTATATAAATTTTGTTATAAACTTCTTTGGCGAGTTGCCATTTGCCACTACCAATACGCCAAAATGGTTAGCGTTTGTAATGGCGGGGATAATTGTTATAATACTTTGTCTTTTAATTGCTTGTAAAGAAAGGCAAAATGTGGTAAAATTAAAGGAAATGAGACTAAAAAAATATAGGGAAAGGGGGAAATATAAATGGCAATCATTAACGAAACGGCATTAAAGCAAAAGCTAAAGGGTGGCAATTGCAACCTTTATATTTTGCTCGGGGATGATAGTTATTTAAAGCAAATGTACGCTAAAAAAATAGGCAGTACGACCGCCGCCCCGGACGATATTTTCAACTACCAAAAATTTACAGGCGATTCTGACTTGCAGGACGTTTACGATGCGGTTTTGCAGTTCCCTATGATGAGTGAAAAAAAGTTTGTGTGTCTTACCGATTATGATTTTGAAGGCTGTTCTAAATCTGATTTTGACAAGCTTTGCACCATTTTAACCGAAACCCCCGACACTTGTGTTTTTGTTATGGTGTTTGATGCTTTGCAAATTGCTGTTAAGAAGAACAATAAGCTTACTAAATTGGTAACTGCTGCCGAAAAAAATAACGGTGTTGCGGTAGAGCTAAATCACCGAACAGTGCCCGAACTTGTAAAGATGCTTACAAGCGGTGCTAATAAACGGGGTTGCCGTTTTGATAGCGCGGCGGCGAGATATTTGATTGAAACCGTGGGCGAAGATATTAATACCCTTAAAAACGAAATGGAAAAGCTTTGTGCTTATTCTAATAAGGGTGAAATTACCAAACAAACAATCGAGTCGGTTTGTGCTAAAACGGTAGAGGCTAATATATACAACCTTTCAAAGCAAATAATTGAATGCAATATGCCAAATGCCATAAAGCTACTTGACGAGCTTTTTTATTTAAAGGTAGAGCCGATAATTATTTTAAGTACTATTTCGGGCTTTTATGTGGATATGTACCGTGCGTTTTTGGGCAAGGATAGGGGTCTTCAAAGTGCCGCAATAGCCGATGATTTTGGCTATAAGGGTCGTGAATTTGTTGTAAGAAACGCTATTGCTGACAGCAAACGATTTGATAATAATAAGTTTAACTTAAGCTTTGATGCTCTAAGAAAGGCGGATAAGGCTTTAAAATCATTTTCAAGTAATCCACGCACCATACTCGAACAACTGGTGGTAAGGCTTTCCTATATAGCGGTTAAGGGTGAGTGCCTTGATTAAGCTTAATATGCCTATTATCGTAGAGGGCAAGTATGATAAAATAACCCTTGAAAATGTGGTAGATACCTTGATTATTACTACTAACGGGTTTTCAATATTTCGCGATAAGGAAAAGTCTGCCCTTATAAAAACGTTTGCCGAGCGTGACGGCATTATTGTGCTTACCGATAGTGATTCGGCAGGCAATATGATACGAAACCACATTAAAAATATTGCTAAAGACGGTAAAATCTTTAACGTTTATGTACCGCAAATTAAGGGTAAAGAAAAGCGCAAGGCTACCGCTTCTAAAGAGGGCATTTTGGGTGTAGAGGGCCTTTCTAAGCAGGTGCTTTTAGAGGCCTTTCAAAAAAGCGGTGTAATAACGGGTGAAGTGCGGGAAAAAGGTAAGAAAATCACTAAAACGGATATGTATTTATGCGGTCTTTCTGGCGGGGAAAACTCGGTACAAGACCGCAAAAAATTATTAAATTACCTCGATTTGCCCCAAAATTTGTCGGCAAATGCGATGTTAGATGTCTTAAACACAATATTAACCTTTGAAGAATTTGAAAGGGCGGTGGCAGAATGCCTAAATCGTGGGGACAAAAATTAAAGCCTATTGCAGTGCTTGATGTTCTGCGCGAGTATAGCGATGAAGAAAATCCAATCACTGCGACTGAAATTTGTGATTATTTGGCACAAAAGGGCATAACAGCCGAACGTAAATCGGTTTATGCCGATATAGAAGCCCTTACTGATTATGGTTATGACATTGTACGCTCCTATTCACCGAAGGGATTTTTTCTTGGTAGTCGAGAATTTGAAGAGGCCGAAATTTACCTGCTTTCAGATGCGGTGCGAACAGCCAAATTTATAAGCGGCAAAAAAACACGTGTGCTTGTTAAAAAGCTCGGTTCACTTTTAAGTAAGGGGCAACGAAAAAAGCGAGAACGTGATATTTACTTCAATGCTTCCCAAAAATGCAGTAATGAAGAAATTTTTTATAATATAGACAGTATTTCTGCCGCTGTGCGTATGGGTAAAAAGGTGGAATTTGACTATGTTTCAAGGGTGCTTTCGGGTAGGGAATTTATAGACGTTGTAAAGAAAATGAGGGTCAGTCCCTATGCGCTCACCTGGCAGGACGACCACTATTATTTGATTTGTAATTACGAAAAATATGACAATCTTATTCACCTAAGGCTTGACCGAATAAATAAGGTGGAAATATGCGAAGAAAACGCCAGATATTTCGGTGAAGTGAGCGATTATACCGAATTTTTTGACGTTGCCGACTATACAAACAAAATTTTTGGAATGTATACGGGCGAGCTACAAACAATAGAACTATGTTGCAAGAAAAAACTTGCTAAAACGGTTGTCGACCGTTTTTCAGAAAATATATTTATAACAAATGTTTCCGACGATGAATTT
>JAZORK010000125.1:0-2706 GCA_045656485.1 Acutalibacteraceae bacterium
ATTGCGATGTTGTCTATTTTCCAACGGAAAAAGCGGGGGAAATGTTTTCGTATAAAAATAAAAAGTCCTTGCCGCCTGCAGGAGAAAATCGTTTACAAGATAAAGAGATTAATCATACGGGTATCTATGTTGGCGGGATTATAGGACACTATAATGGGGAGTTATTATTAGATACTTTTGAAAACTTACACAGGCAAGATGCAACGTATAAGCTAATACTTGTTTGCCGAGAGGCAGAATGGAAAGAACTGAATTATCATCAAAAAAATGCTGAATGGCTTACCGTATATCACGTTTCTGGTGAGCAATTAAGAGATTTATATGGGCAAGCTTCGTTTGCTATGGTGATGCCTAAGCAAAGTTTATCGTATAATCATTTTGCTATGTCGGTAAAAATATTCGAATATTTGAGTTACGGTTTACCACTTATTGCATTAAATTGTGAGGCCTTGGCAGAATTTTGTAAAAAAGAGAAAATAGGGATAGTCGTAGACTCTAACAAGTTGGATTTGGTCAATGCCATAAAAACGATGACAAACAAAGAAGAAGTCTATAAAGAATATTGTGAAAGCGTTAGAGAAGCATTGTTAGAAAGACATTTATGGAAACATCGTGTTCAAACGATTGTTCAGGATTTAAGAAATTGTAATTCGTAAGCGTAAAAAATGGAAGAAACGGTAAAACAATCACATTTAGGAAAAGCGACCGTGCGATTGACGGTATCTAAACTGATTACTTTATGTATCAGTATGGTTACGTGTATGCTATTGGCGCGGGTTCGTACGATTGAAGAATACGGTACGTATTCGCAACTACTCTTAATAGCCGATCTGTTTACCGCTTTGTTTATGCTAGGGTTACCTAGTAGTATTAATTACTTTTTATCTTTGGCTAACACAAGGGAAGAACAAAAAAAATTCTTATCCGTTTACTATACGTGCAGCACGATATTGAGTTTTATTATGGGCGGGGTTTTGGTGCTTGCCGTTCCCTTGATCGTAAAATATTTTGATAATCCAGCGCTTAACGGTTTTATTTATTTCTTTGCTTTATATCCTTGGGCAAATGTGATTTCTTCGGGAATTGAAAATATTTTAGTTGTATATGATAAAACTCGGTTTTTAATGACATATCGTTTTATTAATAGCGTTTGTTTGTTAATAATTGTTTTATTGGTACAATTTTTTCAGTGGACGTTTGCTACGTATATGGCGTTGTATTTAGTTGTATTTGCAGGTTTTGCCATTGCGGTATATGTTATTTCTGCCTATTTAAGCGGTGGATTAAAAATTTGTTTTGATATAAAGTTCATAAAAAAGATATTAGTGTTTTCTATTCCTATTGGGTTGGCTAGCGTTGTGGGAACCTTGAACGTGGAAATGGACAAACTGATGATTGGGTATTTGATGGATACTGAGCAGTTGGCTATTTATACGAATGCTGCCAAGGAATTACCGATAACGGTTGTTGCAACGGCGATTACTGCTGTATTATTACCACGATTAACGGTGATGATAAAAGAAAGCCAGGAAAAAGAAGCCGTTGCATTATGGGGAAAAGCCACGGAATTGTCTTTGATAGTAATTGGCTTGATTGTTGCTGGTATATTTGTATATGCAGAAGACGTAATGACGTTTTTATACTCGGAAAAATATTTGCCCGGCGTTTCGGTGTTTCGTATATATACACTCATTTTAATTTTGCGTTGTACCTATTTTGGGATTATGCTCAATGCCAAAGGGAAAACGAAAGCGATACTTATAAGTAGTATATGTGCATTGGTATTGAACGCTATTTTAAATCCGTTGTTTTATTTCTGGCTTGGAATGATTGGCCCCGCTATTGCAACCGCTTTATCCTTAGTGATTATTCAAGTTGGACAACTTATATTAACTTCATATTTTACAAAAGTACCTTTTAAAGATGTTTTTCCTTGGGGAAGAGCATGTGTAATTTTATTTATTAATTTTGTTTTTGGCGTAATATTTTTTATAGTAAAACAAATTGTGCCGTTGGAACAAGTATTCGGTAGTTTATTAGAATCTATTATATTGGGCGTGATTTGGGCATTGATATATTTATTCGTAATGCAAAAAAGGATAAAAAACCTTTGGAAAACGTTAAAATAAAAAACTAAAAAAGCAAATCAAGATCGTTACGGTGGTTAGGCAAAGCCGAATCGAAAAGATATTATTGAAAAGCTCAATAAAGAACAAGTTATTGATCCCGCTTATCAACCGTTTGGAAACGGTCATGCGGCGGAAAAAATATGTCAAATTATTAAAAAATGGAGTATAGAAAATGGAAAAAATTAAGTATGCATTGATCGGTTGTGGGCGAATTTCGCCAAACCATATAGAAGCCGCTAAAAATAACGGTTTGAATTTTGTAGCAATGTGCGATATTGTTCCTGAAATTATGGCACAAAAGGCAAAAGATTTTCAGCTTGATAGTGTGAAACAATATACCGACTATAAAGAGTTGTTGGCAAAAGAAAAGCCGCAGCTCGTGGCAATTGCAACGGAAAGCGGGAAGCACGCGGCTATTGCATTGGATTGCATTGAAGCCGGCTGTCACGTGATTATCGAAAAGCCTATTGCTTTATCGATTGCCGATGCAAACGCAATCATTGAGGCAGGCAAGAAAAAGGGCGTACTCGTTTGCGCAAATCACCAAAACCGCTTTAATAAATCCGTACAATATATC
>JAZORK010000126.1:0-2561 GCA_045656485.1 Acutalibacteraceae bacterium
GGTCATTTATTAGGTTTGCCAGCCGAATTAGTTGAAAAAGTTCCAATTGACGGACTTTGCGGCAAAACCGATGAGGAAAATCTAGGTTTTACCTATGCTGACCTTGATAAATATATCCGGACAGGAGAAATTGATAGTCCCGAAACGAAAGAATTAATTGATAAAAAGCACAAAGCAAATCTTTTTAAGTTAGCGCTTATGCCTGTCTTTAATTCGAATATAGAAATTAAAGCATAATTTTATTGCTATTTATAAAGTATTTTTGTTATAATATAATAAGAAACATATTGGAGGTTTTACCATGGCAAAATCTAATGTACTTAACATTTTAAACATTGACCCATACCTTATGCCCTTTAAAGATGATTTAGATTTAAGAATGAAGCTTTATAAAGAAAAAAGAAAAGAGCTTTTGGGCAAAACTAATATTGTTGATTTCGCTGATGGTTATAAATATTTTGGTTTTCACCGTACTGAAAACGGGTGGGTTTATCGTGAATGGGCACCTGCCGCTGAGCGTATGTACTTAACCGGTGATTTTAATGACTGGAATTTAGAAGGCTGTCCTATGACTCGCCTTGACAATGGTGTTTTTGAAGTATATCTAGATGGTAAAGATGCTTTAAACCCAGGTCAAAGAGTACAAGCAGTTATTTTTAATAACGGTAATCTTTTGCGCCGTATTCCTACTTATGCTACACGTGTTGTGCAGGATTGGGTAGACCATTCTTGGTGTGCCGAGATTGAAGACACATTTGAGGAATTCCCTTGGACAGATGAAGGCTTTAAACCTGAAAAGACACCTTTTATTTATGAGTGTCATATTGGTATGGCGCAGGAAGAGGGTAAGGTTAGCACCTATAACGAATTTGCCGAAAAAATCTTGCCACGTATTAAAGCAGCAGGTTATAACACAATTCAAATAATGGCTATAATGGAGCATCCATATTATGGCTCCTTTGGTTACCAGGTTTCTAACTTCTTTGCACCATCTTCTCGTTTTGGTAGAAGCTATGAGCTTAAAAAGTTAATCGATACTGCACATAGTATGGGTATTGCCGTACTTTTGGATGTGGTTCATTCCCACGCTGTTCGTAATACAAACGAAGGTCTAAACGAGTTTGACGGAACGGTTTATCAATTCTTCCACGAAGGTGGCAAGGGTGACCACTCGGCTTGGGGTACTAAGCTATTTAACTATGGCAAAAACGAAGTTTTACACTTCTTGCTTTCCAATCTTAAGTATTGGATGGAAGTTTACCATTTTGACGGTTTCCGTTTTGACGGTGTTACATCTATGCTTTACCACGACCACGGCCTTGGTAGCGCCTTTATGGATTACAGTATGTATTTTTCAATGAATACCGATACCGAAGCCGTTACCTATTTGCAGTTGGCGAATGAGCTCATTCATAAGCTTAATAAAAATGCATTGTCAATTGCCGAAGATATGTCGGGTATGCCGGGTATGTGTTTGCCCATTAAGGATGGCGGTATAGGCTTTGATTACCGTTTGTCTATGGGTATGCCTGATTTATGGATTAAATATATTAAAGAATGGCGTGACGAAGACTGGGATTTAGGCAAGCTTTGGTACGAGCTTAATTCCCGTAGACCCGGTGAAAAGAATATAGGCTATTGCGAATCACACGACCAAGCCTTAGTTGGTGATAAAACCATCATCTTCCGTTTGTGTGATGCCGAAATGTATACCTCTATGCAAAAATTCGGCGGTAGTGATATTATTGACCGTGGCATCGCACTCCATAAAATGATAAGACTTATTACTGCATCCCTTGCAGGTGAAGGCTACCTTAACTTTATGGGTAACGAGTTTGGACATCCTGAATGGATAGATTTTCCGCGTGAAGGCAATGGTTGGAGTTATCATTATTGCCGTCGTCAATGGAGCCTTGTTGATAATGAAAACTTGCGCTACTGTGAGCTTGACCGCTTTGATAAAGCAATGGTTAATCTTCTTAAAACTGCAAAATTATTAAAGGTTAAACCTGAAAATATTTCTATCCGTCACGAAGATAAGACCATAAGCTATACTAAAGGTAATTATGTCTTTGTTTATAATTTCAACCCAACACAGTCCTTTGATGGTTGCTATATTCCTGTAGAAAAAGAAGGTACCTATAAGGTGATATTAACCAGTGATGATGGTAACTTTGGTGGTTATTCACGTGTCGATACTGAATATAAGTATAAGGTTAAGAAAAACGAAGATGAATCCTGCGGCTTTAAATGCTACGTGCCTTCAAGAACGGCTACCGTATTTAAAAAAATTAGATAATATACCTTGGTGATTTTTTGTATTTGTTAATTATTTTATTAGTTGTTATTTTGGCGTTAATTGGCGTGATTTTGTATTTTTTCAACCTTGCGTTTGCAAGAAAATTTTCGGTTTCGGCTGCAGATATTGACGAAAATCTGGGAAAAGAGCTCTCACCTTATTCTGACATTTTAAGCAAGGGTACTCAATTTATAAAGTCACAACCGCACGAATGGTGTTATACTACCTCCTTTGATGGTTTAAAATTGGCGGCAAGGTATTA
>JAZORK010000127.1:0-2305 GCA_045656485.1 Acutalibacteraceae bacterium
TGGCCTGGTAGTTCAGTTGGTTAGAACGCTAGCCTGTCACGCTAGAGGTCGTGGGTTCGAGCCCCATCCAGGTCGCCACACTTGCCTCTGTAGCTCAGTCGGTAGAGCAGGGGACTGAAAATCCCCGTGTCGTTGGTTCGATTCCGACCGGAGGCACCATTTATATGCGGATTTAGCTCATCTGGTAGAGCGCCACCTTGCCAAGGTGGAGGTAGCGAGTTCGAGCCTCGTAATCCGCTCCAAGGGTGCTTGAAAAAGCACCCTATTTTTAAAATTAAATAAGGCACCATAGCCAAGCGGTAAGGCAGAGGTCTGCAAAACCTTTACGCCCCAGTTCAAATCTGGGTGGTGCCTCCAAACAAAAATCCGTTCTCGTAAGAGAGCGGATTTTTGTTTGTATTATTCACTATTCATTCTTCAGCATTCATTATTCATTAAAACAAAACGGATTTTCGAATGAATAATGAATATTGAAGCCGCTTCGCTGATGAATAATGTATAATTATTGCGCCTCCACCGCTTTTATGATATAAAAATTAAAGCCGTGAATTTCACGGCTTATTTTTGTATCCTTGGATTGTTTGTTCTATCAAGCAAATAATCAATTGAAACATTATAATAATCAGCTAATTTTATCAAGACCTCGGCAGTCAATGAAATGACACCGGTTTCATATTGTGAATAGGTGTTTTGTGATACGTTTAGATATTTTGCGACCTCTTTTTGTTTGATATCTTTATCTTCTCTTATTCCTCTAAGATTTTTAAATTGCATAATAATCACCTCGTGATTATTATGCAATATCTGTAATAAAGATATTGACATTTATCTGTGATACAGATATAATTGTGTCGTGGGTGACTATGTTATGCGTTTTACGGTGTCGGTTACACACACGTTTTATTTAAGGAGGGATAATTGTGGCAAAGATTATAAAGTTCATAGATAATGATAAAGATTTAATTGATAAGATTAAAGAATATCAAAAAGCACATGGTTTATCATCATTTATTGCTGCAGTTAGAAAATTGTGCAATGATGCATTAGAAATTGAAAAAATCAGACATTAAAGGAGAAATTAATATGGCTAAAAAATTAATAGGAATTGCTTTGGTAGTTTTTGGAGTAATTTGGTTTATTCTAGGGTGGTCAACATTATTGGAAATTGGATTTAGTGTGCCTGTACTTATTCAATTTATATGTATAGTTGGTGGCTTATCCATGGCGTTAGGTAATAAAAAGGATAAAAGTGATAAAGAATAAAGAAAATCAGGTTTTTAGACCGGCTCCATTTTGAGTGTCGGTCCCAGAAAAAGAAAGACAAGTCGAAAGACTTGGCTTTTCTTTTTGGAAATGAAGCGTTCCCTACCTGAACGTGAAGTTGCTAACGCTAATGAAGTCGCCTTCGGCTATGAAGTGTGCCTTATGGCACAATAAGGAACGCTTTGCTTCACGGCAATGAAGTGCCACTTCATAGAAGCTGTAAGGCTTTTGCTTCATATTTGCGTAGCAAATGCTTCATTTGAAATTCCTTGCGACTCTGCCGCTTTTATGCTATAATACATCTAAGGCGGTGATGGCGTGTTAGAAGAAATGATTAATATTGCCAAAAATAAACTTGACGAAATAACCGAAAGTGTTTGCGGCTTACCATCGCCACAGGTCACCGTTCTTTTAACCGATAATGATAATATCTACATAGCGGTTAATGACCTTGACGGTGCAATTTGCGAAGAATTAAAGCATAATAAAGCTACCAAGATTTCTAAAATGGTTACAATGTGGGAAGACGGCGGTATTGATTTGGCTTCAATTACATTCCGTAATGCAGTTGTAAAAATGGATGAATATAATAAAAATACTGACGTTGTTTTACAAGGTAAGGACGGTTATTTGATAAAAAAGTTAATGGTAACAATGCCGTGATATACGTTTACTTGGTTTAAAATAATATTCGATTTAAAACGAAAAGGAGTAGGTATTATGAAAAAACGAATTATTGCAGCCGTAGGTGCGGTTTTGTTTATTTTTTGTGTAGTGTTACTGCTAAAGTCGGTGTTTATGCCGCCTAATAACACCCAATACCAAATTACTGAAACCGAAATTGAAAACCGAATTGCTATTAACAAAATCACAAATAAAGTAAATGAGGATTACCTAGCACAAGTTTTTACAGGTAAAGACTATGACGAGCAGGTAGCAAAGGTTAAGAAGCCTGTCGACCGCAAAGATGTAATTGAAGAACTTAAAAAGGCGAAGCATATTGAAGCGGTTTTAACAGCGCAAGACAAAGCTATTAACTATG
>JAZORK010000128.1:0-1131 GCA_045656485.1 Acutalibacteraceae bacterium
GGCGGCAGTTATAGTTTGTTTGGGTTATAATGTATTAAGTTTTGGTATTAGTTTGCCAACGGGCGCTACAGGCCAAAATCTGCTTGATGTTCTTGACTATATCAGCAACAATCTTTTAATGCCAATAGGTTCATTGCTTACTTGTGTTTTAATTGGTTGGGTTGTAAAACCTATGTGGGTTATAGACGAGATTGAAAGCAGTGGTCATAAATTTGGCAGAAAAAAATTATATGTGGTTATGATAAAATATATTGCACCATTAATGATGATATTGCTTATTCTTCAATCATTGGGAGCATTTAAATTCTTAAGCAAATAAACTTTTCAAGCAGGTTATTAAATACCTGCTTGAATTTTTTATTCAAAAATTGTGTACATATTGTAGTATAAACCCCAAGATATAGTGGCGAAAAACGGTTTAGAAAAAAAGTTAAAAAAATTTTAAAAAAAATGAAAAAAAGTGTTGACAAATGGAAATGGTTGTGGTAATATAATCGGGCACCTTTGAGAGAGGGTGTGCTTGAGGTGCCTGAAAGGGCACGAAACGAACCTTGAAAATTAAACAACGACAAGATAATAAGGACCCGACAATTCTTAAGAGAAATCTGAAAGAAATCAAGGACAATTATTAATAATGCGTCAGCATTAAAGTAAATGAGTCAAAGAACTTTTAAAAGATATTAACGCGAAAGCGTTAACATACAATTTTTTAGAGAGTTTGATCCTGGCTCAGGACGAACGCTGGCGGCGTGCCTAACACATGCAAGTCGAACGGAGTGAAGCGCTGAATTGAAGCTAGCTTGCTAGCGGATTTTCTTGTTTATCTTAGTGGCGGACGGGTGAGTAACGCGTGAGGAACCTGCCCTTCAGAGGGGGACAACAGTTGGAAACGACTGCTAATACCGCATGAAGTATCTCTGGGACATCCCTAAGATACCAAAGGAGCAATCCGCTGAAGGATGGCCTCGCGTCCGATTAGATAGTTGGTGGGGTAACGGCCCACCAAGTCGACGATCGGTAGCCGGACTGAGAGGTTGAACGGCCACATTGGGACTGAGACACGGCCCAGACTCCTACGGGAGGCAGCAGTGGGGGATATTGCACAATGGGGGAAACCCTGATGCAGCAACG
>JAZORK010000129.1:0-8454 GCA_045656485.1 Acutalibacteraceae bacterium
GGTATGAAGCAAAACGGCGCCGAATATATAACCTTTTATATGCACTGGGGTGAAGAATATCAGCTCACCGCTAATAATTGGCAAAAATCAATCGCACAAAAGCTTTCAAATATGGGTGTTAATATGATAATCGGTGGTCACCCACACGTTGTGCAACCTATGGAGCTTATTCACGCCGAGGACTCAGAAAACACTACCGTTTGCATTTACTCTTTAGGCAACGCCGTTTCCAACCAACGCCGTGAGCTTATAAGCAGTGCCCGTAAAGGTCATACCGAAGACGGCGTTATGTTTAGCTACACACTTAAAAAATCGGGCACGGACGGCACTATTTCACTTGATAGTATAAACGTTATTCCCACTTGGGTTCATAAATACCAAAACAGCGGCTTTAAATACACTATTTATCCCATTGAAAGCCTTGATGCTGCCACCGCAAAATACCCAAATTTAGCCACAAAGTTGACCGAATCCTATAACCGTACAAAAGCCATTTTAGAAGAAGGGCTAACCGAGTGTCAAAAGGCTTTAAATTGCGAACTTACATTTGAATAATATGTAAAAATATAAGGAGTGTGGAAACCCACACTCCTTTTTTATTGCTCTTTAATTTTATCATAAAGTTTTTTCGAAACCTTAAATGCTTCTTCGGCTTCTTCTTCGCCCTCAAAGGTTGTACCTTCAAGCACCCTAAGGCCTAATTTCAAGCCTTTTGGAAGGGTTAAATCTCCCTTTGCAGTTTCCTTATAAAACGTTTTATCCATTTTAATCAAATCGCCTGTAAAAATATCAATATCAAAAGCGTTATCAAAATATTCGCAAGCCTCTTTGTCCACAAGATATAAAACCGTGCCGCTTTCTACCGATAATATCGACTGTACCTTTGAAAATGAGGCGTGTTTATACTGCATATCCCTAAGTTCAGAGTTGAAACTACAGTCAATAAGCTTCACGTTAACCTCGCCGTCACCGTTTACGTCCTCGGCATACTTTTCAAAATAAACTTGTGCCCTTTCTATTTGGGCAGGTGCTGCAGGGGTGTAAGCAAAATACATAATCGAAATATCATATTTTTCTCTTGTTAAAGATTGCACAGTTATAAAAGTAACTACAGCAACCAAAAATATCGCAATTATGGTATGCGGTTTATAATGGTACCAAAAATTTTGCCATTTTTCGCTTAGAGTAGAAGGCTTAAGCCCAATTTCAGAAGGCTTTGCTTCGGGCTCTAATTCACCGTTTTGCATTTGCTTTAATTTTAAAAATTCCTGCCTTGCTTTGCGCTGTTCTTCAATAATATCGTTTTGCTTTTTGGCCACATCAACACTTCCTTTTTAGGTATTTTAACATACACAGCCATTTTTTTCAACCAATTTAAAAATTTTCACAATTTGTTTACTTTTACATTTTGCGGTTAAAATAACAAGGGGTTTATTATGAAACCAAAATTTAAACAAAATTTGCTTTATGGTGGTTTAGGTGTGGTTATAGGTCTTGTTAACGGCGTATTAGGTGCAGGCGGCGGTGTAATCGCCGTACCACTTTTAAAAAAAGCAGGGCTTTCACAAAAGCAATGCCACACCAATGCTATTGCCGTAATTTTACCAATCGCAATAGTTTCGTCAAGTATATATCTTTATAAGGGTAATGTAACAATACCACAAGCCGGTATTTATATGCCAACCGGTCTTTTAGGTGCTGTATTAGGCACATTTTTGCTTAAAAAAATATCACCCACTTGGCTTAAACGCATTTTTGGCGGTCTTATGATTTATGCAGGTATACGCCTGCTTATTAAATGAATATAAGCGCCCTTTTAGCAGGGCTTTTCTCAGGAATACTCGGCAGTATGGGTCTTGGCGGTGGCGGTATTTTAATACTTTATCTCACCCTTTTCACCGA
The DNA here is from genome assembly GCA_045656485.1 of Acutalibacteraceae bacterium. Classification (GTDB taxonomy): domain Bacteria; phylum Bacillota; class Clostridia; order Oscillospirales; family Acutalibacteraceae; genus UBA737. Next base: position 1,903 of record JAZORK010000129.1, read on the forward strand.
CACACCACAACTTACTGCACAAGGCATAAACTTGCTTTTCTTTATACCAATAGGTCTTTTATCGGTAATAATTTATTCGGTAAAAAAGGAAATCAAGTGGAAAACAGTGCTAAAAATTGCTCCTTTTGGCATTATAGGCTCTCTTACAGGATTTTATTTTGCAGGTCTTTTAGGCGGCAATATTACAAGCAAAATCTTCGGCGGACTACTTGTAATAATGGGGATAATAGAGATTTTCAAAAAAGCAGAAAAATAAGAAATCTCCACTAAAAAGTGGAGATTTTTCGTTATAATCCTAACACATTTATAAGCAGAGCCCATGCAAGACCGTAATATGCCACTACTGCCACAAGGTCGTTAATTGTGGTAATAAGCGGACCGGACGCTACCGCAGGGTCAATTTTAATCTTTTTAAAGATAATAGGAATAATTGTGCCTGAAAGGCTTGAAAGCAATATAGCAACCAAAAGCGCTAATGCCGTACAAGCCGAAACCGCAAAGGAGAACATTGGCGGTTGACCTTTAAATAATAATAGGTAAACACCAATAAGCACGAAAGACAAAAGACCTAATATAACACCGTTAATAAGACCTATACGAGCTTCCTTACCTATAAGGAATAGCTTTTGCTTTGAGCTTAATTCTTCATCCATAAGTACACGTATAGTCACCGCAAGTGACTGTGTACCAACGTTACCCGCCATGCCCAAAATCAATGATTGGAAGCTAACTATTACAGCAATGTGTGATACAACGCCTTCAAAAATACCAACCACGCTTGAAACCACAAGACCAAGGCCCAACAATACAATAAGCCATGGTAAGCGTTTGCCAATACTTTTCTTTAAAGGCTCTTCCAAATCTTCTTCAGCAGACAAACCTGCAAGCTTAGCATAGTCCTCGCTCATTTCTTCTTCAACAAGCTCGGTAATATCCTGTGAAATAAGCACACCTTGAAGTTTGTTATCGGCATCAAGGACAGGAATCGAGTCTTCCGAATAATCCTTAATTCTTTCGATACAGTTTTCAATCTGTTCGTAAGCATAAACGTACGGATAAGACGTCAAAATTATTGAAGACAACTCAGTTCCCTCACGTGCGATAATCAAATCCTTAAGGTCAATTGCGCCTAAAAAGGTTTCATCATCATCAATTACATAAATTGTAGCAATATTATCGTTATCGGCCGCTTGTTTTACAACCTCGCGCATTGCTTGACGTACCGAAAGCCCAGTGCTTACGGTAACAAAGTTAGTAGTCATACGGCTACCGATTTCTTCGTCATCGTAAGAAGCAAGCATTGAAATATCCTGCTTAGTTTCTTCGTCTAATAAATCAACTATATTGTGGCGTTCTTCTTTATCGAGGGCTGCCAAATAATCCGAAGCGGTTGCAGGCTCAAGTCTCGCTATAACCCACAACTTTCTTCTAAGGCTTAATTCCGAAATATACTCATTTATATTTTCGGAATATTCAAGCACGTTTGCAAATGCATCAGCACCTAAGATGCTAAAAAGCTTTACACGCTCCTTAACGTCAAGAAAATCCATCGCTGCAGCAATATCATTTTCGTGGTAGGCTAAAATTTGCTCTCTTTTAAGCTTTGGCGGAAGATTACTTCTTAAAATTGCAACAATTTCTTCTTCATAATCTCTGTGCTGTACAACCACAGCCACATCGTTTTGAAGGTTGTTATTTTCCATTATACTGTCGCTCCCTTACACTAAATTTTTCGTGAAGGTGGGCATAGTTTGCTAATTTGCAAAAGGGCATAAAAATACCACTGCCTTTTACAAATCGTCAAACTACACTCGCCTTCTTATGTAGTATAGATACGAAAACAGACAATGGTACCCATAATTATTAAAAAATAAAAATCATAACACAAACGGCTTTGTTTGCGAAGATTTATAATTTATGAATACCTTGTCATTACTTCGCCCTTCACTGCCGTCCATGCTATCACTCCTTTTAATACCTTTATCTTTATTATTATACCATACCTAAAAATTATTTCAACCATTTTTATCATCATTTTTTCTTTAAAATTTAGTTTATTTTAAAACTTTTGCAAAGCCACACGATTTTTGCCTAAAAAAAGTAGTTCTTGTAGTTTTATGTTTGATATGGTATAATCTTCTTGTTTTAGGAGGAGAATTTTTATGAAAGAGTTTTTTAAATATTTTTTCGGTCAAGGTGAAACCGAAGAATTTTTCAATTTTACACTAGCGCATTTAATACCTATTTTGGTGGGTATTGCACTAATCGTTTTAACCTGTGTTTTTAAGGAAAAAATCAAAAACTGCCGTAATGAAAAATATTTCCGTTACGCTTTAGCTTTTGCCTTAATCATTTCAGAAATGTCTTATTATTGGCGTCTTGTCGGCGTACCCTCGCTCGAACCAAACCCAATCGACCATTTACCTATAGCCGTGTGCGGTTGGGTGGCTATATTTTGTAGCTATATGGTTATTGGCAAAAGCCAAACCCTTTTTGACATTACATATTTTTGGGTATTTTCAGGTAGCATTTTCGCCCTTATAACACCCACTGTTATTTCCTTTACAGGTCCTACCCGCTTCCGTTATTATCAGTTTTGGGCAGAGCATTTACTGGGTTATATAGCAATTTTTTATATGATTTTCATCCACAAAATGCGCCCCTACTTCAAATCTATAATAAAATCCTACATCGCACTTATTATTCTTGCAGTTATTGCCTATTTCACAAACCAAATGTTAGGCCCAGGTGCTAACTATTTGTTTATGGCAAAGCCTGAAGACACCCCCTCGGTGCTTGACCTTTTACCACCCAACTTCGCACTTCGTATTTTAGTTATGGCTTCGGTTATAACCGTTTTGTTTGGCGTAGCATACCTGCCGTGGTATCTAAAAGACCGTAAAGCGAAAAAGCAATCCCCCACAGTCGAACCCCAAAAAGAATTGGTAGAAACAGTATAAAATTAATGCACCCTATTCCACTTAAGGAACAGGGTGCATTTTTTATAATTACCAATATTTTATTTGCCAACGCAGAATTTACGGAAGATTTCATCCGCAACTTCGTTTGTAACACGCTTGCCTGTAAGTTCAAATAGTGCTGCTAAGGCATCATCCACACAAACGCCCACAGCGTCCATTGTTTGACCCATAGTTAAAGCACCGATTGCTTCATTAACCGCTTCCAAAGCACGTTCGGCACAGGCACGCTGACGTTCACCTATAAGCACCGCTGTATCGGGGTTAAGGTTTTTAGTACCCGAAATTTCGGCGATTTCAGCCGCCAGTTCCTTATACCCTGTGTTATTCTTTGCCGAAACGGTAACAACACGCATACCATCAAAAGCGGACATATCAATATTATTCTCAAGGTCGGTTTTATTAACAACCACTATAGTATTTTTGTTTCTTACATTACTGAGTAAGTCTTTGTCATTATTATCGAGCGCGGTTGTACAATCAAATACCGCCAAAACAAGCTCGGCTTTGTCAATACGGTCTTTTGCACGTTCTACACCGATGCTTTCAACCGTATCATCAGTTTCGTGAATACCCGCTGTGTCGGCAAGGCGGAGAGTTACGTCCCCTACTGTTACGGTATCTTCAATAACATCACGGGTGGTACCCGCAACGTCGGTTACAATCGAGCGTTCGGCACCGCTTAACATATTCATCAATGTAGATTTACCAACATTAGGTTTACCTACAATAACAGTATCAATACCTTCACGCAAAATTCTACCCGCATCATAGGTAGAAAGCATATTTTCAACCTCTGCCTTGGCAGTTTCAAGCATTTTTAAGAAATTGTCATAATCAAGGCCTTCAATATCTTCATCAGGATAATCCGAAAACGCCGCAATAGATGCCCCCGCTGATACTAAGTCAGCTTCGATTTTATCAATTTTGCGACTAACACCGCCTATATGTGCAGCCCTCGAAAGACGAAGTTCCGCCTCACTATTAGCACTAATAAGCCCCATAATACTTTCAGCCTTAGTCAAATCAAGCTTACCATTTAAAAAAGCACGTTTTGTAAATTCGCCAGGCTCTGCCATAAAGGCGCCGTTTTGCAAAATCAGTCTCAAAACCGCTTTTAACATAAGGCGGCCGCCGTGGATAGAAATTTCCACCACGTCTTCGCCCGTATAGCTTTTAGGAGCACGAAAAACAAGAGCAACGCCGTCGTCCAAAATCTTTTCATTTTCCTTAATTTCGCCATAAGCCGCCGAATAACCCGATAATTCGCACAAAGCTTTACCCGAAAAGCTAGAGAATACCTTGTCAGCAATCTCAATAGCCTTATCACCCGATATTCTAATAACACCCAAAGAGCCTTCACCCAAGGGTGTAGCAATAGCGGCAATAGTACGTTCACTCATTTTCGTTCACTTCCTTTTATATAAACACATTATAACACTTTTCTTACAATTTTCAATAAAAAAAGAAAGAGATGTAACGAAGTTACATCTCTTTGTGTTGGCGTCTACCTATTTTCCCGGGCAGCCTCCCGCCAAGTATCTTCGGCGCAAGCGAGCTTAACTTCCGTGTTCGGTATGGGAACGGGTGGACCCTCGCCGCAATCAACACCAACTGGTGTGTCGCTTCAGACGACTTTGCTATATTACCACACCTTTTTGCATTTGTCAAGTACTTTTTTAAAATTTTTTTATTTTTTACAAATTTAGCATTGTTATATTTTTAACATTATATAGAATTATATATAATTTCCTATTTACAAGCGGCAAGTTTTTTGTTATAATAATCGCGTATGAGAATATTTTTTTATTTGAATCTCATTAAATATTTTTTAGGAGGAATTTTCAATGGCCAGAAAGTTCAAAACTATGGACGGTAATAATGCTGCCGCTTATGTGTCTTATGCTTTCACAGAAGTTGCTGGTATTTACCCCATTACCCCATCCAGCCCAATGGCTGACTATGTTGACCAATGGTCTGCCCAAGGCGTAAAAAACATTTTTGGTACAACCGTAAAGGTTTCCGAAATGCAATCAGAAGCAGGTGCTGCAGGTACAGTTCACGGCTCACTTAATGCTGGTGCTCTTACCACCACCTACACCGCTTCACAGGGTCTCTTACTCATGATCCCCAATATGTACAAAATTGCCGGTGAGTTACTCCCCAGCGTGTTCCACGTATCAGCACGTTGCGTAGCTTCACACGCACTTAACATCTTTGGCGACCATTCAGACGTTTACGCTTGCCGTCAAACAGGTTTTGCAATGCTCGCTGAAACCAACACTCAAGAAGTTATGGACCTCGGTGCTGTTGCTCACCTTGCAACTATTAAGAGCCGCGTTCCTTTCATCAACTTCTTTGATGGTTTCCGTACTTCTCACGAAATCCAAAAGATTCAAGTTTGGGATTACGAAGACCTTAAAGAAATGTGCGATATGGATGCAGTTGCTGCATTCCGCAAGCGCGCACTTAACCCTGAACACCCCGTAATGCGTGGTTCACACGAAAACGGCGACATCTTCTTCCAACACAGAGAAGCTTGCAACAAGTACTATGATGCTGTTCCCGGTATCGTTGAAGAATATATGGACAAGGTTAATGCTAAGCTTGGCACAGATTACAAGCTCTTTAACTACTACGGCGCTGCTGATGCTGAAAAGATCATCATCGCTATGGGTTCTATCTGCGACGTTGCAGAAGAAGTTATCGACTACATGGTAGCTGCTGGCGAAAAGGTTGGTCTTGTAAAGGTTCGCCTCTATCGTCCTTTCTCAGCTGAAAAATTGGTTGAAGCTATCCCCGAAACTGTTAAGAAGATTGCTGTTCTTGACAGAACTAAGGAACCCGGCTCACTTGGTGAACCCTTGTTCCTCGACGTTGTAGCTGCTCTTGCTGCTACAGGCCGCAAGATTGACACCGTTACCGGTGGTCGTTACGGTCTTGGCTCTAAGGATACTCCTCCTTCAAGCATTTTCGCTATCTTTAACGAACTTTCTAAGGATGCTCCTAAGGCTCAGTTCACTCTCGGTATTAACGACGACGTAACAGGCCTTTCACTCGATGAAGAAGAAGCTCCCAACACTGCTGCTCAAGGCACTATCGAATGTAAGTTCTGGGGTCTTGGCGGTGACGGTACTGTTGGTGCTAACAAAGACTCTATCAAGATTATCGGTGACCACACCGACAAGTATGTTCAAGCATACTTCCAATATGACTCTAAGAAGACTGGCGGTATCACCATTTCTCACTTACGTTTTGGTGACAAGCCCATTAAGAGCCCCTACTACATCAACAAGGCTGACTTCGTTGCTTGCCACAACCCCTCTTATGTAATTAAGGGTTACAAGATGGTTAACGACGTTAAGCCCGGCGGTGTATTCCTTATCAACTGTCAGTGGGATGCTGAAGAACTCGATAAGCACATGCCTGCTGAAGCTAAGCGTTACATCGCTAAGAACAACGTTCAGCTTTACACAGTTAACGCTATCGACTTGGCTGCACAAATCGGTCTTGGCAAGCGTACAAACACTGTATTACAATCTGCTTTCTTCTCACTTTCTAAGGTTCTTCCTGC
>JAZORK010000130.1:0-1437 GCA_045656485.1 Acutalibacteraceae bacterium
GTTAGTATTCATCGTTTACTGCGTGGACTACCAGGGTATCTAATCCTGTTCGATACCCACGCTTTCGTGCTTCAGCGTCAGTTGTATCCCAGTATGCTGCCTTCGCAATCGGAGTTCTGCGTGATATCTATGCATTTCACCGCTACACCACGCATTCCGCATACCTCATTTACACTCAAGGTCGATAGTTTCAATGGCAGTTTTACGGTTGAGCCGCAAGATTTCACCACTGACTGTCCGACCCGCCTACGCACCCTTTAAACCCAATAAATCCGGATAACGCTCGCATCTTCCGTATTACCGCGGCTGCTGGCACGGAATTAGCCGATGCTTATTCTTTTGATACTTGCAAAATCTTACACGTAAGATCTTTTACTCTCAAATAAAAGAAGTTTACAACCCTAAGGGCCGTCATCCTTCACGCGACTTGGCTGGTTCAGACTTCCGTCCATTGACCAATATTCCTCACTGCTGCCTCCCGTAGGAGTCTGGTCCGTGTCTCAGTACCAGTGTGGGGGATCTTCCTCTCAGAACCCCTAATCATCGTTGCCTTGGTAGGCCGTTACTCTACCAACTAGCTAATGATACGCATGCTCATCTGTAACCGGAAATCCTTTAATCAAAATTTCATGCAACATTTTGATATTATGGGGTATTAGTCCGAATTTCTCCGGGTTATCCCCCTGTTACAGGCAGATTACATACGTGTTACTCACCCGTGCGCCGGTCGCCATCTTAATAAGCAAGCTTATTAAATGCTGCCCCTCGACTTGCATGTGTTAGGCCTGTCGCTAGCGTTCATCCTGAGCCAGGATCAAACTCTTCGTTGTAATTATGTTTTGTTATTTATTTTTTACTGTAAATAACCTGATCCGATGCTCAATTTAAACCTAAGTTTATTGACGTTGACGTTTTTTTATTTTTTTACTCGTCTCGTACTACTTTGTCTTTTTCAAATATTCAATGATCTCTTTTTTGTTGCCCTCGTTCATTCCCGAAAGCGGATGCAAAAGTACTACACTTTTCCTTTCCTGCCAAATTTTTTAGCAACTATTTTTCAAAAATTTTTTACTTTTCCTGTAACTACCCTAATTAACAGGAGAATATTTTTTCTCATTTTTTGCACCTTTTTTGAGCAGTTTTTGAAGTTTACCAAATTTTCGTGATTTTACTCCTCTAATTTGAATCTAATTCTAAAGCCCGATGGAGCATTTCCGCTACTAATTATCTTAAATTTTCCGATTTCCGATGTATTTTTTACATGCAAACCCAAACACGGACAGCTATCATACTCCCCAATATTGATTACTCTGATGGTATCACTGACACCCTCAGGTAGGCGAGATGTATCAAATTTAGCCTTTGCTTCTTCTATTGTTATTATCTCCTCTGTTACGGGAAGCGACATAGATATTACACTATTCACCTGCTCCTCCA
>JAZORK010000131.1:0-3130 GCA_045656485.1 Acutalibacteraceae bacterium
ATCCTCTTCGCTCAACTGATAGGTGCCGGTAATCTTATCACGGCTTTTAAACGCCTTATCTTCAATGCTCCTGGTTATTCGTTTGATTTCCAAAATCTCATCTAAATAGGGTAAAAGTTCTGTTGTGGGGCAAGCCTCCACGTGTAGTCCTTTAATCACATTTCTTAAATAAGCCGTTCGATTAAGACCTAATTTTTTGGCTTTTTTATCAACATCAGCGAGCTCCTTTTTTGTAAACAGTAATAAAAATCCTTTTGTTTTTTGTTTCATAATTTTCTTCCTTTCTTTAGGGTGTTAGGGGCGAAAGCCCTTAAAGTTTTGCGAAATTTATATAATTTCGCGATGCTTGCGAGACCAATGCCATCACGAAGTGATCCCGTCCCCGTCAAGGCGCCTTGAGTCTATCCGTTAGGACCATTTTCTTTTCCTCCTTTATAAAATATCTTCTTCCTCGATATGCACCTTTTAAAAGTGCGTAACCCGCTTTGCCGTTCTACCCGAATGTCGTTTTTATATGCCTAAAGTTATAGCTCTCACTATAACGCCCTGGAGTTTCACCACAGCGTCGCCTCGCTCATATCGTCGCAAGGTCATATCCCATTCGGACGGCTATTCAGTTGTCAAAAAAGATCCCCCTAATAGGTAGGCATCGAAAAAGGCCAAAATTAAAGTGTTTTTTAAAAAATTTATAAATTGTTTACAAAGCCATATTTTTAAACCTCCCCATATAACGTCAAAAATTGAGAGAAATATGCATAGTTTTGCGAAATTGTTTACAAAAAATTTAAATACCCCTCTAAGTGGTAGGCATTGAAAACGCCGATTTTTTCGGATTTTGAGAAAAATATTTTTATCGAAATAAAAAGACCCCTCATATCGTAGCCGGCGAAAACCCCGAAAAAACAACCCCTTCACCAAAACTTTTTAAAGTTTGTAAAAACTGCACAAACAAAAAAGCCGCCACACAGCATCTAAAATGATGCCGCATAGCGACTTTAAGTCCCTCCACTATATAACGAGGTAAATCCATATAAAATATTCCTGAAAATTTAAAGATTTTTCATACAAACAAAATGGTGCCACAACAATGTGACGCCGTATTAGTTTCTATTTTATTTTATCTTCGACCGAATAGACCATCGAGCATTTATTGTCTTTCCGATATATTTGCATATTCTCAAACTCGCCCAAAATATCTATCTCAAAAGTTCTTGCAATTTCTAGAGCGTCATTATAATGGAAATCATTATCAGGAAGAAGCATTAATAACTTCCCACATCCAAACCATTTCAATATGACAGTGCGCTTTTGTAATAACCTTACTCTTTATATTTTTCACCTATAATCCACCGCATATTAGGTTTTTTATACCACAAATGGAATAACGTTATAAAACAAATTAAACTCCCTCAAACGAGGGAGTTTAATTTGTTTTACAATCAGTGAAAATTACTGTATAAGCAATAACTTAAATATTCGTGAATATAAATTCCAAGCTTTAAAAAGAAAGGAAAAACCAAAATACTCGTTAAAATATCAATAACTAATCCTTTAACGCTAAAAATCCTTTTTCTTAATTTGCAATAAATTACAATCAAGAAAACAAATACCACTAAAGCTAACAAACCAACCATTATACTTGCGGGGTATTCAATTGGATATAGTTCTATTGGTTCTATCCAATTTTCACAAGCAACAATAGTAAGCCGTCTAATAAAGCAATAAAGACCCATTGCGCCCACTAACGAAATCCCCAACGAAAGCGCAGTTGTTTTAAGTGTGCAGTTTTCTAAAACTGTTTTGCTAAAAACAAGACAAAACAATCCTCCAATAAACAACACCAAGCCAAGAAACAACAAAAACGATACATCTTCAAGTGCAAAGCGGTAGGTTAAAAATAAAGTGGTTAAATTATCCGCCCCACCGATTATACCAATGCTGCCGTGTTCTGCAGATGTAATTCGGAATAAAATAACAGGAAGGGTTATGTATGTTAATAAAAATAATGTTCCTAAACCAAAATTTATCCAGCTATATTTCTTTAATTTATTCATTTTAAAGCATCCTTCACATTAATAACTGTTTGAATATATTCATCAGTACCATCAATACAAGTAATAAGCAACTCGGTTTCAGAAATCCAATCAAAGCTTGAAGGTTTTCCGTCATAAGTCAAATAATCAAATTTCTCATCCGCTTTAGTTAAATCAATTTCTTTATGGTTTTTAATATCAGCCATAAAAAATTTTTGGTTTTCAGTATCTTCGCCTTCAAAATAAGATACAACAACATACTGCCCAGTCTTATTAGGGGTGGCAGACATACTATTTGAAGGGTGAATACTAAAATGATAGTCGGTTATATTTTTTAAATTTTTAATTGCTAAAGTTGCCGTTTCTTTTTCATATTTAGTTTTAATATATGGGTATCGATAATCAGTTGCGTAATTATCTAACGGTGCCGCCAATTTTTCCGACTTTTTAGTTTTAATATCATAGAAAAATGTATTCTTTTCTTCTCCGCCGTTAATATCCTGTTTTTCCAATGTATAATTCACATACAATCTATTACCTGCAAAAACTGACGGACAAGCATCAACAAGTTTGTAAATCGACTCATCATATTTTGGAAGCGAAATTTTTGTTGTTTTGAAATTTTTCAAATTTGTGATATAGGCTTCGGGTGTAAATGTGCCAACCGCAGTGCCTAAAACAGCTGCATATTTTCCGTCTTCACTTACAGAAAGAACTTTTGCCGCTAAATCAAATCCCGAATCGTCCTTCCTACAAATTTCTGTGATTTTACCGGTTTTTAAATTAACATACAAAGGCAAAATATAAGCGCCTTGTATTATTACACAATTTTCATTTTGTGGAATGGAAATCACTTGAACACCCACATCGGACTGTTGCTCTATACCAAAAATTGGATAAGCATATACTGTTGAATTACAAATATAATATTGCAGCTTCAAAGGTATATCATATCCGTAATTCTCGCCATAAATGGTGTGTTTTTTTAATATTGTAATTTCAGTTTCGTATCTTTTAAGCTTGTAAAACTTACCATCCTTATAAGTGTACGCTTTAGCATTGGGTATAACGTTATTTGTTGAATACATTTCTTTTGT
>JAZORK010000132.1:0-19802 GCA_045656485.1 Acutalibacteraceae bacterium
ATTTATTTACCCAAGTACCTTATATATATAAGGGTTATGCTGGTGAATGCATTTAAAATGGCAATATCGTTAGGTATATGTCTTTGCTTGGTGGCTTATTATCATGTGCCTGTCACCTGGCATATTGTACTTATAATACCAAGCCTTATAATGCTATTTCTTGTTACCTTCGGTTTTGGCTGTATTATTATGCATTGCGGTGTTTACGTGCAGGACCTTTCAAAAATCACACGCATTGGTTTAAGGCTTGTATTCTACCTTTCGGGTGTGTTCTATAATATTGCCTCTATAAAACCATTTGGCAGTATTTTACTTAATGTTAATCCTGTGGCACTTGCTATGGAAGGGTGCCGCAACGCCCTTATGTATAATGCGCAACCCGACTGGGTAATGTTAGGCGTTTGGGCTTTGTTAGGTTTGTTGCTTTCAATCATCGGTATTGCGGTGGTGTATAAAAATGAAAATAATTACGGTAAGATATTATGATGGAAAAGACTATTGAAGTTAAGAATTTGAATATAAATTACAGGACAATGGAGCCTGTGAAATTAAAACAGCTTTTTAAACCGGGTAAGCGCACTTCAAAGGAACATGCTGTAAAGGGCATTTCGTTTGATATATATAAAGGTGAAATTGTGGGGCTTATCGGTCAAAACGGAAGCGGTAAGTCAACTACCCTTCGCTGCCTTGCGGGTATTATCTCACCCGATGAAGGCTCGGTTAATCTTTTTGATAATAGTGTATCGTTATTGGCTATCGGTGTTGGCTTCCAAAAGGAACTTACAGGCCGTGTTAATATAATGCTTTCGGGGCTTCTTATGGGCTTTACCGAAAAAGAGATTAAAGCTAAAATGGACGAAATTATCGAATTTTCGGAGCTTGGCAAGTATATCGACAAGCCTGTGGGCAGTTATTCAAGCGGTATGCATTCCCGCTTGGCATTTGCCATAACCGCTATACTCGATACCGATATTTTGTTGGTGGACGAGGTTTTAAGCGTAGGTGACGCTCGTTTTAAGAAAAAGAGCAACAAAAAAATGAAAGAGCTTATTATGGACAAGGACCGTACCGTTGTTATGATTTCGCACAGCCTTGATACCTTGGCTTCTATGTGTGACCGTATTATATGGCTTCACAAGGGCGAAATTAATATGGTTGGTGAGCCCAAGGAAGTGCTTAAAAAATATAACGAATTTATGACTTCGGGCATAAAATAATATTGCTTAATTTAAAATTCACTGGGGGATTTAAACTTGGTTTACTCAAATGTACTTGAAGCGGTGGGCAATACCCCGCTTATAAAACTTTCACATATCGTAGAGCCTGACAGCGCAGATGTGCTTGTTAAATACGAGGGTGTGAATATAGGCGGGTCTATAAAGACCAGAACAGCGCTTAATATGATTAATACCGCCGAAGAACAGGGCATTATTAATAAGGATACAATTATTGTAGAGCCTACAAGCGGTAATCAGGGCATCGGCCTTGCACTTATAGGTGCTGTAAAGGGTTATAAGGTACGTATTATTATGCCTGATTCAGTTAGTGAAGAACGCCGCAAATTAATTAAGGCTTACGGCGCTGATTTGGTGCTTGTTCACGATGACGGCGATATTGGCGCTTGTATTGAAGAATGTTTGCAAACAGCACTCAAAATGGGCCGTGAAGAAGAAAATGTTTGGGTTCCTCAACAGTTTGAAAACCCTGCTAATCCGCAGGTTCACCGCAACACTACAGCAGTTGAGATAATCGAACAAGCCGACCGTAAAATTGACGGCTTTTGCTCGGGTGTTGGCACGGGCGGTACCTTAACAGGTATTGGCGAAGTTTTAAAAGAACATAATCCCGATATACTTATCTGGGCGGTAGAGCCCGAAAATGCAGCAATACTTTCGGGTGGCAGCATTGGTACTCACTTGCAAATGGGTATCGGTGACGGTATTATCCCCGAAAACTTGAATTTGCAAATTTACAGCACCACTGCCATTGTTACCGACGGCGAAGCTATCGAAACTTCAAAACGACTTATTCGCGAAGAAGGTATTCTTTGCGGTATTTCGAGTGGCACCAACGTTGCGGCGGCGCTTAGAATGGCAAAACAGCTTGGCAAAGGCAAAACAGTTGTAACTGTTTTACCCGACACAGGCGAAAGATATTTCAGTACCGAACTTTTTGATTTTTAAGGAGGGTTAATATGTCAAATATATGGCACGATATTTCACCTAAAAGAATTGCACCCGAAGAATTTATGTGTGTAATTGAAATCCCAAAAGGTAGTAAAAAGAAGTATGAGCTTGACAAGGAAACAGGCTACTTAATGCTTGACCGCATACTTTACACTTCTACCCACTACCCTGCGAACTACGGTTTTATTCCTCGCACCTACGGTGACGATAAAGACCCGCTTGACGTTCTTTTATTGTGTGCCGAAACTCTTGAGCCTATGACGCTTGTAAAAGCAAAACCAATTGGTGTAATATCTATGATAGATAACGGTCAGGGTGACGAAAAGATTATTGCGGTACCCTCTAACGACCCTACATATAATCATTTTAATGATATTAGCGACCTACCCGCCCACATTTTTGAAGAAATGAGCCACTTCTTTACAGTTTATAAAAACCTCGAAAACAAGCAAACTGCTGTAAACGAAGTTATGGGCCGCGACGCCGCCGTGCAAATTGTTCAAAAGGCAATTGATGATTATATTGAAGAATTTTGTAAATAAATTTTGCTTGATGTATAGTAAAAAAAACTCTCCGCAAGGAGAGTTTTTTGATTAAATAATAAATAATAAAAAGGTGTTTTGCTCTGCAAAGCACCTTAATTATTCATTTCTTCATTATTTACTGAAAAGGTTTTATAGCCGTCTTCCCCTTTAAGTGATTTTTTCTTTATAACTAATTTTTCTTTCACTTCAACCACCCCGCCTTAAGTATGCCCTGACAAATGTTATAATTTATAACATACAATTACAAAGTTATAAAAAATTACAGCTTTGTAATAAATATTGATTTGCAGACCAAAAAGTGTTAGAATGTCAGCAAATCTAAAAAAGGAGAGATTTTTATGTTAAAAAAATTAGTAAGTTTTTCACTCGTGCTCGTTATGATAATGGGTTGCCTTTCGGTTACTGCATTTGCTGAAAGCAACATCATTGATGAAATTGAGCCCAACGACACCGACGAAACAATGCAACTTATCGAGCCTAACGTTACCGTTAAAGGCACTCTTCCTGCTCCCAATTGGGAATCTGAAGATGCTATGATGGATATTGATGCCTTTAAATTCGTTTTAAACGAACGTTCAAAGGTTGTTTTAACCGTTACTTCTAGCTCAAAAATGGTTATTCCTGCAATAGTTAACTTTGATAATCCCGAAGTAGGATACACTCCTGAAATTGACGAGGATTTAGAAGATTTACCCGAAGAATACGTAATTGACGAATATCTCGAAAAAGGCACATACGCTATGGTTCTTTTCGATATGTTCGCCGAAGAAGAAGTTACCTATGAATTCACCTTAACAGCTAAAAACGCAGTTCAAACACTCAAAAAAGAAAATGGTGTTTGGAAGTACTACGTTGGCGGAGAATTTGCAGAAGAAACCACCCTTGTAAAATACAATGGTAAGTGGTACTATGTTGAAGACGGCATTTGGCAGAGTGAAAAAACTACTCTTGTTAAATATAACGGCACATGGTACTACGTAAAGAATGGTAATATTGATTGGAAAGCAACCACGGTTTGTAAGTACAATGGCACTTGGTATTACGTAAAGAACGGTAAAATCGACTGGAACGCAACTACACTTTGCAAGTACAATGGTAAGTGGTACTACATAAAGAATGGTAAAATTGATTGGAATGCAACTACACTCGTTAAGTACAATGGTACTTGGTACTATGTAAAAGACGGTAAGAAGAATACCGCTACTACACTTGTTAAGTATAACGGCACTTGGTATTATGTAAAGAGTGGTAAAAAGAACACTGCTACCACACTCTGCAAATACAATGGTAAGTACTACTATGTAAAGAGCGGTAAGAAAAATACTGCTACTACAATCGTTAAGTACGACGGCAAGAAGTACTACGTAAAGAAGGGTATTGCTCAGACAAACTTTAGTGGTAAAGTGAAGATTAGCGGCAAGACCTATACCGTTAAAAAAGGCGTTATAAAATAAATTATAAAACTTACGTTACAAAATATGCACCCCGAAAGTTAGACGCTTTTGAGGTGCATATTTTTATGTGTGAAAAAGGTAGAAAGAATAAAGTTCATAGTGTAGAATTCAAAATAGGTGTTATAATGGATGTGCGAGAAAACCATACTTATTACATATTATCTTTTACTAAAGAAAAAACTCCCCGAAGGGAGTTTTTTTAATCTTCATCTTTACCGCAGCAGCGTTTATATTTTTTACCGCTTCCGCAGGGGCAAAGGGCATTTTTGCTCACGGCACCTTTACCACGCACGGTCAAAGGCTTGTCACCGGTAGAGGTTTCCTTAGCAACCTTTTCACGTTTAACACCCTCTTCTTTACGAACACGTACCGAAAGCACAAGCTTTGCGGTTTGTTCACGAATGGTGTTTGTCATACCTTCAAACATATCGTAGCTGTCGTTGCGGTATTCAATAACAGGGTCGTGCTGACCATATGCTCTAAGACCAATGCCTTGGCGTAATTGGTCCATAGCATCAATGTGGTCCATCCAGTTGGTATCAACGCTACGCAGTAGCATAACACGTTCAATTTCACGCATCATATCTGCGCCAAATTCTTCTTCACGCTTGTTGTAAATATCGTGAGCTTTTTCTTTAAGTTGGCGGGCAATGGCTTCGGGTGAGGTCATAACCAATTCGTCGGTGGTATAGCGCAAATCTTCGGGTGTGGTAATCCAACCTAAGAAATACTCCCTAAGACCATTCATATCCCAGTCGGCAGGGCTTCCCTCGTCGGCCATAAATACACGGCAATATGAATCAATAGTGGCATCAATCATTTTTAGCACAGTTTCTTTAAGGTCTTCACCGTCAAGCACCTTGTTACGCTGACCGTAAATAATCTCACGTTGCTTGTTCATAACATCGTCATATTGAAGCACGTTTTTACGAATGGCAAAGTTTATGCCTTCCTTTTTCTTTTGTGCATTTTCAATGGTGTGAGAAAGTATGCTGTTTTCAAGCGGCATATCCTCATCCACCTTTAAGGTGTCCATAAGGGTGAAAATTCTCTCGCCGCCGAAAAGACGCATAAGGTCATCTTCAAGGGATATAAAGAACTGGGTATTACCGTTGTCGCCCTGACGACCTGCACGGCCACGAAGCTGGTTGTCGATACGTCTTGAATCGTGGCGCTCGGTACCGATAATTGCAAGACCGCCCGCTTCCCTTACTTTTTCGGCTTCGGGGGCAATTTCGGCTTTAAATTTGGTGTAATATTCGGTGTATTTTTCTCGGGAAGCCAAAATTTCGGGGTTTTGTGTATCGGCAAAGCCTGTGGCTTCAATAATCATTTCTTCCGAAAGACCGTCGTGACGGAGTGCCGATTTTGCCAAATATTCGGCATTACCGCCAAGCATAATATCGGTACCACGGCCCGCCATATTGGTAGCGATTGTAACCGCACCCAATTTACCTGCTTGGGCAATAATTTCAGCTTCTTTTTCGTGGTGCTTAGCGTTTAGTACGTTGTGCTTTATGCCCTGGCGCTTAAGTAAGGCCGATAGAAGCTCTGACTTTTCAATAGTAACCGTACCAACAAGCACGGGTTGACCCTTTTTGTGACAGGCAATAATTTTGTTTATAACGGCGTTTAGCTTTGCACGTTCGGTTTTGTAAACAACGTCGTTTTCATCCACACGGGCAATAGGCTTGTTTGTGGGTATTTCAATAACGTCAAGCTTATAAATTTGTTGGAATTCGGCTTCCTCGGTCATAGCGGTACCGGTCATACCCGAAAGCTTGGTGTAAAGGCGGAAAAAGTTTTGGAAGGTTATGGTTGCCAATGTTTTAGATTCGTTAGCAATAGAAACGCCTTCCTTAGCTTCAATAGCTTGGTGTAAGCCTTCGTTATAACGACGGCCGAACATCAAACGTCCTGTAAATTCATCAACAATAATAACCTCGCCGTCTTTTACCACGTAATCAACATCACGTTTCATAATACCGTGGGCACGTATTGCTTGGTTTATGTGGTGGGCAATAGCAATGTTTTCGCTATCGTTAAGGTTTTCAATATTAAAGTATTCTTCGGCCTTTTTTACGCCTTGCGGAGTAAGAGTACAGGTTTTTGCCTTTTCGTCTACAACATAGTCGCCGTCATAGTTGGTGTCTTCGTCACGTGCTTTGTCGTCCATTTCCTTAACCTTAAACATTTTAAGGGACTTTGCAAAGCGGTTTGCTGATATATATAAATCGGTAGACTTATCACTCTGACCCGAAATTATAAGCGGAGTTCTGGCTTCGTCCACCAAAATAGAGTCAACTTCGTCGACAATAACAAAGTTGTGCTCACGCTGAACCTTTTCGTTTTTGTAGATTACCATATTGTCACGCAAGTAATCAAAGCCCAATTCGTTATTGGTGCAGTAGGTAATATCGGCATTGTATGCCGCCTGTTTTTCGGCCTTGTCCATACCGTGAATAATAAGACCAACGCTAAGCCCCATAAATTTATAAAGCTTGCCCATCCATTCTGAGTCACGCTTTGCAAGGTAATCGTTAACCGTTACAATGTGCACACCCTTGCCCGAAAGCGCATTTAAGTATGCAGGTAAGGTTGCCACAAGTGTTTTACCTTCACCTGTTTTCATTTCGGCAATTCTGCCTTGGTGCAATACAATACCGCCAATAATTTGCACGGGGAAGTGGCGCATACCAAGCACACGGTCCCCCGCTTCTCTACAAGCGGCAAAAGCTTCGGGTAAAATATCGTCAAGGGTTTCACCCGCTGCTAAGCGGTCTTTAAATTCTTGAGTTTTGGCTTTTAGCTCGCTGTCAGTCAAGGCTTTGTATTCTTCTTCAAGACTTAAAAACTTTTGCTGCAACGGCAATATTCTTTTAATCTCCTTTTGGCTGTAATCGCCGAAAAGTTTTGTAAATAATCCCATTTTAAATACCTTCTTTGGTTGTAATCAAAATTATTATACATTAATTACTTTAAAAAATATAGTATTTTTTGTAAATTTTTTTAACTCAAAATAAAAACTGTCCTGCCGGTAACAATATTTTTAAAGGAGGATGATTTTAATATGCAAAATAACGCATCAAATTTTTTAAAGGGAATCGGCACAGGGTTGGTTGCAGGCGCCGCCGTGGTGGTTGTTGGTAAAATGGTGCTTAAGGACCATAAAAAAGCTGCCCAAGGCGGAGCGAAATTAATCAAAGCCGCAGGCGATTTTGTAGACGGCGTGCAGACTATGTTTAAATAACCCCAAGAAAGCAACTTCGCTTTCTTGGGGTTTAAATTAATAATTGACAACAAAGAACACTCATTTATGAAAAATGCATAAAAAAGAATGTAAAAGTAAAATTTTATTGACAAATACTTGAAGCGAGTGTACTATTATTAATAGTATTAAGTTAGGTTTTAATACCTATAATGCTTAAAAAACAAATTAGAAAGGAAGATTTTTGTATGAAAAACAAAATCTACAAGGTGCTTGGTATTGTTTTAACAATGGCAATTATTATGACTACTTGCCTTTGTGCAGTTACCACAGCACACGCTGAAACAGCGATTACCTTGGTACAAGGTACAATTGACGGTGGCGTAATGAAAGACGGCGCTGGCAATCGTGCTTATACTAAGGATTTAATTTCACTTTATGAAAATGTTTCAGTAACAATTGCCAGTGGCTATAAGGCTGCTTACCATATTTACGATTACCAAGGTAATTGGATTAAGTATATTGGTAGCTGGCAAGAAGGCACAATGAAAACAATGTCACTTAGCAATTATGATTCTAAAGCATTTTACTTTAGAATAGTAGTTGGTGCATCGGCAAGCAATGCAAACGGTGACAATGCAAACTTTAAGGTTGCTGATTTGCCTGCTGACGTAATTACTTTTGAAGCAGGTCCACAAGATACTGTTAACGGTTTCGTTATTACTCCCGCTTTAGTAAGCGGTACAGTTTCGGGACGTGCAAACACAAATCTTTATTCTTCAATTCAAACACACGCAACCCGTTTATATCCCTTTAATATATATAAGGTTGATGAAATTGAATCTTTAACACTTACCGAAGGTCATAGAGCTTATGTTCACTACTATGGCGCTGATGGTATGTGGGTAGGTTCATCTGGTGATTGGAAAACCGGCACATATAATATTAAGTGTGACGGCGCAGCATATTTCAGAGTAACCTATGATACTTCAAGCGGTAGCGGTAACCCTGACGTTAACGGTTTAACCTTGAAAATGTATGCTAAGGATGTAACCGAAGACGGCACAACCACTCCTGTTATGATTTCGGGTAACATTATCAGCGCACAAGGTGGTAAAATTCTTGGTTCTACAAACCGTATTTACACTAAAAATGAATACGCAGTAGCAGATTATGAAAAGGTTACAATCGCTGACGGTTACAGAATGGTTGTTCACTTCTGGGATGCTGAAGGCGCATATATCGGTGAAACAGGCTGGCAAACCGGTACAAAAGCTTTAAGAACATTACCTAACGGCGCGGAAGCTACTTATTTCAGAGTAGTAGCAGGTGATAATGCTAATTCAGACCCATTCAAACCGGATGATTTCCCCTTTGGCACATTAAAACTTGTTTTAGCACCTAAGGATGTTTTAAAGGATTTTGTTATTTCTCCCGCATTAGTATCGGGTACTATTAACGGTTCACCTTACAATGTTAATACTTGTTTTGGTACACACTCAATTCGTCTTGCTACATATAATAAATATAAGGTGGCAGATGTTTATAAGATAGAAGTTGCTGCAGATTGCCGTATTTATGTTCAATTCTTTAAAGCAGACGGCTCTTATAATGCAGGTTCAGGTTGGCAAGGTGCAGGTAAATATACTGTATCTAAATTACCGGGCGTTGGCGGTGCAACCTACTTTAGAATTACTTTTGATAGTGCAGATGGCAAAACCACTCCCCCTGCAGATGGCTTAAAGTTCTATGCGATTTCTGAACAAAAGGTTGACGGCAACGTTTTATATCCTGCTATGGCAAAGGGTACAGTTAATGGTGGTACAAATATAACTATTGATGCCTGTGTAGCAGACCACAATATCCGCCTTCACACATATAACGTATTAAAGGTTGCAGATATTGAATCTATCACCGTACCTGCAAACTGCCGTGCATTTATCCACTTCTTTAATGAAGATGGCAGTTACAATGGCCCACAAGGTTGGCTCTCAACAGGAACTCACAAGTTTGCCAATATGGCTTCTGTTCAAAACGGTGCTACACAATTCCAAGTTACATTTGATAGCGCAAATGGTGCAACTATGCCTTCGATTGAAGGATTTAAGTTTACATTACACGTTTATGATAATGCTTGTGATGGCACATGTAATAACTGTGAAGTAACACGTGTACCCGCTGACCACGTTTACGAAAACTACACTTCTAACAACGATGCAACCTGCACAGCAAACGGCACTGAAACCGGTACTTGCGCTTGCGGTGCTACTGATACAAGAGAAGTTGCAGATACTAAGTTAGACCACGTTTACGAAAATTACACTTCTAACAACGATGCTACCTGCACAGCAAACGGCACTGAAACCGGTACTTGCGCTTGCGGTGCTACCGATACAAGAGAAGTTGCAGATTCTAAGTTAGACCACACTTATGACAATGCTTGTGATGTTGACTGTAATAACTGTGGCTTTACTCGTGAAGTAGCAGACCATGTATATGACAATGCATGTGATGCAGATTGTAATATTTGCGGAGAAGCTCGTGAAGTAGCTGACCACGTTTACGACAACGCATGCGATGCAGATTGTAACGTATGTGGCGAAGCTCGTGAAGTAGGCGACCACGTTTACGACAATGCTTGCGATGCTGACTGTAACGTATGTGGCGCAACTCGTGAAGTAGCTGACCACGTTTACGACAATGCATGTGATGCTAACTGTAACGAATGTGATGAAGCTCGTGAAGTTGGCGGTCATATCTATAACAATGCTTGTGACGTTGATTGTAACATTTGCGGTGCTGTTCGCGAAGTAGGCGAACATAAATACAACACCGATTACGATGTTGACTGTAACATTTGCGGCGCTGTTCGTGAAACTGAAGGTTTTTCAAGCATTGAAATCCGTGAATACAACGACGGTAAGTTCATCTATGTTGATGGCCGTACCTCTGTTAAGGGCTTATTCGAGATTGATGGTGACTACTACTTCGCTGATTGGGGCGGTAAGGTAATTTGCGGTCAAAAGGTTTATGTTAAATCTTCTTACTGCGATCTCCCCGGCGGTAAAGAATACACCTTCGGCGAAGACGGCAAAATCCTTAACGGTGTTGTTGAAATCGAAGGCGTTAAGTATCTCTACTTCAATGGTATTACTGCTTCTAAGGGTATTTACAAGATTGACGGCGATTACTACTTCTCAGATTGGGGCGGCGTAATCAAGGTTGGTACGTTCTACACAACCTACGTTAGCAACTGTGACCTTCCTGCAGGCGAATATACCTTCGGTGTAGATGGCAAGATGCTCGATAACGTTATTGTTGAAGAAGACGGCAACAAGGTTCTTTATGTTCTTGGTAAGACTGCTGCTCCTGGTTTGTATAAGGTTGACGGCAACTATTATGCGGTAACTTGGGGCGGTGTAGTTAGAACCAATGGCAAGTATTATGTTAAGGATTCTTACTGCGACGTTGCTGGTGAAAGAGATGTAAGATGTGACGCTGATGGCGTTATTACTACAGTTCTTAAATAATAAAGGTAACCTAGTTACTATATAATTAAGTGAGATTTTCTCCCAATCGGTAGTAATACCGGTTGGGAGAGTTTTTATATAGGGTATTGATCGTTATACAAATAGCGCAAATGGCCGATCAGAAAGCGCTGGTGTTTCGCTTCTATATATTGTGGTTTTTTTAAGGTTAAAACACTACCAAATTATTGAAATAAACATAAAAAATCAACACTTTTGTAAAAAATCAACAAAAAAAGGGCCGAAATTTAAAAATCCATTGACAAAGACTTGAAACGGGTGTAAAATTACATTGGTGTTAAGTCGGGTCTTTTACCCGCAATACTGGAAAAATTTTTATTGAAAGGAAGATTTTTTATGAAAAACAAAATCTACAAGGTGCTTGGTATTGTTTTAACAATGGCAATCATTGTATCATCTTGCCTTTGCGCAATGACCGTAGCACACGCTGATGTGACAGATGGCGATATTACATATCCCACCTTCTCACAAGGCAACATTTATGAAAAGGATGGCGCTGCTGTAGTTCAAACTACAAATAACGGCCGTGCTTATACTGCAACAATGTATAAAGTGGCTGATTATGAAAAAGCAGTAGTAGCTTCTCCTTACCAAGCAAACTTCTTCTTCTACGATGCTGCTGGCACCTACGTTAAGAATGTTGGTTACCAATCAGCTGCAGAAGTTAAGATTGCAAGCTTGGCTGGTGGCGCTGCTCAATTTAGAGTTGTTTTGAAGGACACAACAAACAACGATGTATGTACTGCTGCTGAACTCGCATCTGACGTTGTTGCTTTATACAAAGCAGAACAAGATGTAACTGTAGACGGTGTTACCACTCCAGTTATGATGCAAGCTAACATTATTAGTGCACAAGGTGGTAGAGTTCAAACTGATTCTACTAACCGTATTGCTACTAAGTCTCAGTTCGAAGTAGCTAAATATGAAAAGATAGTGATTGCTGACGGTTACAGAATGGTTGTTCACTTCTGGAAAGCTGATGGCACATATATCGGTGAAACAGGCTGGCAAACCGGCACAAAAACTGTAAGCGCATTACCCAACGCTGCAACTGCTACCTACTTTAGAATAGTTGCTGGTGACAGCGCAAACTCAGATCCATTTGCTCCTGCTGATTTCCCTGCTGGTACATTAACACTTGTTCAATTCCCCGAAGATTATGAAGCTCCTGTTACAGAAGACGTACTCAAGGACGGCATCTTATATCCTTACATGGCTCCCGGTACTGTTAACGGTGCTCCTAACACACTTACTACTTGTGTAGGCGCACATGCAACACGTCTTTACACTGTTACCACATATGAAGTAGCAGATATTGATAAAATGATGGTTGCTGCTGATTGCCGTGCATTTGTACAGTTCTTTAATGAAGACGGCACATATAATAATGGTAACGGCTGGTTAAATCCTGGCACATATACTATCGGCTCAATGAGTCCTGCTAAAAACGGTGCAAAATACTTCAAGGTAACCTTTAGTAGCACAAAAGGCGGCAACGACGTAAATACTCCTCCCGCTGATGGTTTGACATTTACATTAATTCCAAAGGACGTTATTGAAGACGGCGTTTTAACTCCTGCTTTAGTATCTGGTACTATTAATGGTTCACCTTACACAGTTGATACCTGCTTAAGTGCTCACGATACTCGTCTTGCAACATATAACAAATACGAAATTGTTGATTTTGCTGAAATTATTGTTGGCGAAGGCATCGAAATTTTCGTACAATTCTTTATGGAAGATGGCAGCTATACTGCTGTTGGCGCTGGCTCAGGCTGGTTAACTAAGGGTACATATAAGGTTGCTAAGTTAACAGGTGCTGAAGGCGCAAAATACTTCAGAATAACCTACGAT
The DNA here is from genome assembly GCA_045656485.1 of Acutalibacteraceae bacterium. Classification (GTDB taxonomy): domain Bacteria; phylum Bacillota; class Clostridia; order Oscillospirales; family Acutalibacteraceae; genus UBA737. The sequence continues at coordinate 12,796 of JAZORK010000132.1, forward strand.
TCAAGCCCACGTGGTTCTGTTCCCACACCTGGCTTAATGACATTTACATTAGCTCCTGAAGAAGTTCCCTGCGAACACGCTTATGACAATGCTTGTGACGCTGACTGTAACACATGCGGCGAAGTTCGTGAAGTAGCTGACCACGTTTACGATAACGCTTGCGATGCTGACTGTAACGTATGTGGCGAAGCTCGTGAAGTAGCTGACCACGTTTATGAAAACTACACTTCTAACAACGATGCTACCTGTACAGCAAACGGTACCGAAACTGGTACTTGCGCTTGCGGTGCTACCGATACTAGAGAAGTTGCAGATTCTAAGTTAGATCATACTTATGAAAACTACACTTCAAACGACGATGCTACCTGTACAGCAAACGGTACCGAAACTGGTACTTGCGCTTGCGGTGCTACCGATACTAGAGAAGTTGCAGATTCTAAGTTAGACCACACCTATGACAACGATTGCGACGCTGATTGTAACGCATGTGGCGACGTTCGTGAAGTAGCAGACCACGTTTACGACAATGATTGCGATGCTGATTGTAACGTATGTGGCGAAGCTCGCGAAGTAGCAGACCACGTTTACGACAATGATTGCGATGCTGACTGTAACGTATGTGGCGAAGCTCGTGAAGTAGCTGACCACGTATACGACAACGCTTGCGATGCTGACTGTAACGTATGTGGCGACGTTCGTGAAGTAGCAGACCACGTATACGACAACGACTGCGATGCTGATTGTAACGAATGCGGCGATATTCGTGAAGTAGCAGGCCACGTATATGACAGCGACTGCGATGCTGATTGTAACAACTGTGGCGAAGTTCGTGAAGTAGCTGACCACTTCTACAATACTGACTACGATATCGACTGTAACCGTTGTGGCGAAATCCGTGATGCTGAAGCTGGTTTCTCAAACGTAGAAATCCGTGAAAAAGATGGCGTTAAGTACATCTATGTCGACGGCCTTACTGCTATTAAGGGCTTGTTCTATGTAGATGGCGATTACTACTTCGCTGACTGGGGCGGCAAGGTAATTTGCGGTCGAAAGGTTTATGTTAAATCTTCTTACTGCGACCTCGACGGTGGTAAAGAATACACCTTCGGCGAAGATGGCAAAATCCTTAACGGTATTGTTGAATTTGAAGGCGTTAAATATCTCTACTTCAATGGTATTACTGCTACAAAGGGTATCTACAAGATTGGCAACGATTACTACTTCTCCGATTGGGGCGGTGTAATCAAAGGCGGTACATACTACACCTCTTACATCTTCACCGAAGACCTCACTCCTGGCGAATACACCTTCGATGAAAACGGTAAGATGCTTAATAACGTTATCGTTGAAGATGAAGACGGCAACTCCGTTCTTTACATCATGGGTAAGACTGCTGCAGCTGGTACTTACGAAGTTGATGACGTAACCTATAAGGTAGGCAACGGCGGTATCGTTAAAGGTATTGTTGAATAATTAGTTCAACAAACTTAAGCTTTATTGAATAATTAAAACAACTCTCCTAATCGGATTTCCGGTTGGGAGAGTTTTCTTTGTATATAATGAATAAGTGATAATCGGCAGTTGTTTATTATTGATTATTAATCAGCAAACCCCTTCCGTTTGGAAGGGGTTTCTTTTATCCGCAAAATTTTGTGGATATTCGTTTATAGCAATTTCGAGGTGAATAATCCCACTCGGTGATTTTATTTTCGGGTATAAAATACTTGATTTCCGGCGAATAACCCGAATCAAAGCTATCGATAATAATTAACTTAATTTTCATTTTATCCCTTAAAATGCTTTTAATATAAACACTTGCCTGCTGACCTACTTTTACATTTTCCTTAGGCTCGGCAAGACCTGCAAGGTTGGGGGTTATTTCTACAAAAATGCCATAATCTTCAACACTTCGCACAACACCTGTCACCGTTTGCCCGGCCGAGAAGGTGCAAGCGTTTTCTTCCCAAGTGCCAAGCAGCTCCTTGTGGGAAAGGGTTATCTTTCCGTCCTCGGCTACCGATTTTATAACCGCTTTTATGTCATCCCCAACTTTAAAGCGGTCTTTCGGGTGGGATATGCGTGAAACCGAAATGGCATCTATAGGTAATAGCGCTATGTTACCGCAACCGATATCGCAAAAAGCACCAAAGGTTTCAAGGTGAGTGATTTTGGCATCTATCACGTCGCCGTTTTCCAAGGTGTTTAGTATATAATCACGGCAAAGTTGTTGTGCCCTTCGGCGTGAAAGCACCGCAATCGTTTTGCCGTTGCCGTCGGTCTTAAAAGCGGTTATCACAAAACAAACCGTACGACCTACTCGGGATATTAGCGCAATATCTCGGGTGGTGCCTTCGCTGATTCCTAAAGCACCCTCGCTTCTAGGTATAATGCCTCGTATACAGCCTAAATCTACTATCAGGTTATGCTCGGTATCACACATTATAACGGGAGCTTCTAAAACGGTTTCCTTCACCTGTGCGTCGGCCAGTGCACCGAGCGTGGCAAGGCACCTTTGGTTCTCGTTTTGCTTATAGAGTTTTCCTTCGGGATAAAAACAGTTCATTATTTTGTCACCTTTCATTTTAACATTCAGTAATAAAATTATATGCCAAAGGGTTTGAAAAAATGAGAGAATTATGTCACTAAAATCAAAAAAATTTTAATCTTTTCGTGTGCAAATTGTAGGCAACTTTTCGAAGCGCCACAATATCTAGTAACCCGCTTAAAAGCGTGAAAAAAAGTTAAAAAATCTTTCAAAAAAGGGTTGATTTTTTTGAAATAGTATGTTATTATACCAAAGTACGCTATGCTCGCATAGTGTGTATACATGCGTTGATGCAGGAGGTGGCCCGTCGAGAACGGGGAAATTTCTGCGGAGTATGTCCGATTTTAAACCGGGCGAAGAAGAAGGAGTACATAAGGAAACTTGCGACCTTAAGTACAACGGCAAAGCGATTTGCCGTCCGGAATTGACTGTAACCCCAGCAATGCCGGTTTTATATTGTGCAGTGATGAAAAACACGGCACGGTGTAAGTTTTGCCCGCCAACTACTGAAGGAGGCGAATTTCACATGGCAGTGAAAGAAAAAATTCGAATTCGAATCAAGGGTTACGACCACGCGCTTGTAGACCAGTCTGCAGAAAAGATTGTAGAAACCGCTAAACGTACAGGTGCTAGGGTATCAGGTCCCGTGCCGCTACCCACCGAAAAGGAAATCGTAACTATCATCCGCGCTGTACACAAATATAAGGACAGCCGTGAACAGTTCGAAATGAGAACACACAAAAGGCTCATCGATGTTATCAGACCTTCCAACAAAACTGTTGAAGCGTTAACTGGTCTTGAGCTCCCCGCCGGTGTAGAAATCGAAATCAAGCTTTAATATATATTAAGGTAGACGATTTTGCACTTACGGTCATGTTGGTGTAATGCCAACCAATAACCAAAGGAGGAAAAGAAAATGAAAAAAGGTCTCGTTGGCAAAAAGCTTGGTATGACTCAGCTTTTTGATGCAAACGGAAATGTTGTTCCGGTTACTGTTATCGAAGCAGGTCCCTGCGTAGTAGCACAGAAAAAGACAATCGAGAACGACGGTTATGAAGCAGTTCAAATCGGCTATGGCGATTTAAAGGCTTCTAAAGTAAACAAGCCTATGAAAGGTCATTTTGCAAAGGGCGACGTTGCTCCCAAGAAGGTTCTTCGTGAATTGCGTCTTGAAGACACAACCACTCTTAATGTTGGCGATGTATTAAAGGCTGACATCTTTGCAGAAGGCGAAACTGTTGACGTAAGAGGTACTTCAAAGGGTAAAGGTTACGCAGGCGTTGTAAAGCGCTGGAACTTTGGCCGTCTTAAAGAATCTCACGGTACAGGTCCTGTACACCGTCACGGTGGCTCTTTGGGTGTTATTGACCCTGCAAGAGTATTCAAGGGCAAGAAAATGGCAGGTCATTTAGGTAATGAACGTGTAACCGTTCAAAACTTAAGTGTAGTAAAAGTAGACGCAGAAAAGAATATCATCGCTGTTAAGGGCGCCGTTCCTGGTCCCAAGGGCGGTATAGTAGTTCTTTTCGATAGCGTAAAAGCTTAAGGGAAGGAGAGTAAACTATAATGGCTAATGTAGCAGTATTAAATATGGCTGGCGAAAATGTTGGTGAAATCACATTAAGCGATGCTATATTCGGAATTAAGCCTAACGCAGTTGTTATGCATGCAGCAGTTGTAAACTACCTTGCAAATCAACGTCAAGGCACACAATCCACTCTCACCCGTACAGAAGTTTCCGGCGGTGGCAAAAAGCCTTGGAGACAAAAGGGAACTGGTCACGCAAGACAAGGTTCTACACGTGCTCCCCAATGGAGACACGGTGGCGTAGTACACGCACCGAAGCCGAGAGATTATTCCTACTCTCTCAACAAGAAGGTTCGCAGATTAGCTTTAAAATCAGCTTTATCTGATAAAGCTCTTAACGGCAACGTTATCGTATTAGACGAATTAAAGCTCGACACCTACAAGACACAGGTTGTTGCTAATTGCTTAAAGGCTATAAACGCTGGCAAGAAGGCACTTATCGTTCTTGAAAATAACGATGCATTTGCAGTAAAGAGTATTGCAAACATCAAGGGTGCTAAATCTGCTCAAATCAACACTATCAACACTTACGATATTATCAATGCTGATACTTTGGTAATCGTTAAGGGTGCAGTAGCAAAGCTTGAGGAGGTATACGCATAATGAAACTCGCACAAGATATCATTATTGCTCCGGTTATTACCGAAAAGAGCATGGCAGGTATTGCCGATAAGAAATACACCTTCAAGGTAGCAAAAGATGCTAACAAGATCGAAATCGCTGAAGCAGTTGAAAAGCTCTTCAAGGTAAAGGTTCAAAAGGTTAACACAATCAGCGTACGTGGTAAAGAAAAGCGTATGGGTCGTTACAGCGGCTATACAGCATCTTGGAAGAAGGCCATCGTTACATTAAGGGCTGATTCTAAACCTATCGAATTCTTCGACGGTCTTATCTAATAATTTTCAAGTTTTGCTTGGAAATCGTTGATTTCCGGTGATGTATGAAGTCGTAAATCAAGAAACGGCTTCGCTAAGCCAAAATAGGAGAGTGAAATTAAATGGCTATTAAACATTATAAGCCGACTACTAACGGTCTCCGTAATATGACAACTATGGATTACTCCTGCTTGTCTAAGGTAGAACCTGAAAGAAGTTTGCTTACAACGTTAAAGAAAAATGCCGGTAGAAACAGCTACGGCAGAATCACCGTTCGCCACAGAGGCGGCGGAAACAAGAGAAAGTACAGAATCATTGATTTCAAGAGAAACCGTTTCGGTATCCCCGCAACTGTTATGACTCTTGAATACGACCCCAACCGTTCTGCATTTATCGCCCTCATTCAATATGAAGACGGCGTTAAGAGCTACATTATCGCTCCTCAGGACTTAAAGGTTGGCGATGTTGTAGTAAGCGGTCCCGATGCCGACATTAAACCCGGTAACGCATTACCTCTTACAAACATCCCTGTTGGTACTTTCATCCACAATATCGAACTTTACCCCGGCAAGGGCGCTCAGCTCGCTCGTTCGGCTGGTAATATGGCACAGCTTATGGCTAAAGAAAACGGAATGGCACTTTTACGTTTGCCCTCTGGCGAACTTCGTAACGTTCCTGCTGGCTGTATGGCAACTGTAGGCGCTGTTTCAAATCCTGAACACGCAAACATTAACTACGGTAAAGCTGGTCGTAAGCGCCACATGGGTTGGAGACCTACCGTTCGTGGTTCTGTAATGAACCCCTGCGATCACCCTCACGGTGGTGGTGAAGGTAAGTCACCTATCGGCCGTCCCGGCCCTGTAACTCCTTGGGGTAAACCCACCTTGGGTTACAAGACCCGTAAGAAAAATAAGCAAAGCAATAAGTATATTGTTAAGCGTCGTAAGTAGTCCACGAAAGGAGATTGAATAATGGGAAGAAGCATTAAAAAAGGCCCTTATGTGCAACCTGTTTTGTACAAAAGAGTATTAGAAATGAATGAAGCCGGCGAAAAGCGCGTTCTCAAAACCTGGAGCCGTTCATCCACCATATTCCCCGATTTCGTCGGACACACCTTTGCAGTACATGACGGACGTAAACACGTTCCTGTATATGTAACAGAGGATATGGTTGGACACAAGCTCGGTGAATTTGCACCGACCAGAACATTCAAAGGCCACGCAGGTTCTAAGACCAGCGGTAAGTAAAGGAGAGTTAGACAATGGAAGCAAGAGCTATACTTAAATATGCTCGTATTTCACCCCGTAAGGTGAAAATAGTTATGGATTTAATCCGTAACCAAGATGCTGACAAGGCTATGGCTATACTCAAATTTACTCCTAAGGCAGCTTGTGAGTATTTGGAAAAGCTTTTAGCGTCAGCTATTGCAAACGCAGAAAACAATCACAATATGGACGTTTCTCGTCTTTATGTTGCTGAATGCTTTGTTTGCCCCGGACCTACTCTTAAGAGAATCCGTCCGAAGGATCACGGCAGAGCACATCGCTTTTTGAAGAGAACAAGCCATATGACTATCGTTCTTAAAGAACGCGAAATCTAAGAAGGAGGTTTAAGTTATGGGTCAGAAAGTTAATCCGCACGGCTTACGTGTAGGTATTATCAAAAACTGGGACTCACGTTGGTTTGCCAAGGACAGCGTTTTCGGTGATACTTTGGTTGAGGACTACAACCTCCGTAAATACCTCAAGAAGACACTTTATTCTGCAGGTATTGCTAAAATCGAAATCGAACGTGATGAAAAGCGTGTAAGATTACACATCCACTGTGCAAAGCCCGGTATGGTTATCGGCCGTAACGGTAGCGAAATTGAAAAATTACGCGAAACCTGTCAGGCTAAAATCGGCAAGCCGGTTGTTGTTAACATCGTTGAAGTTAAGACTCCCGATGCTGATGCACAGTTAGTTGCTGAAAACATTGCAACACAATTAGAAAAACGTATT
>JAZORK010000133.1:0-8925 GCA_045656485.1 Acutalibacteraceae bacterium
TAAAATGGAAATTAAGTCTATCGCAAGTGAATTAAATTCTTTAGCTTACCACGGCAGAGGTATTATCATCGGTAAAAGTGCCGACGGTAGCAAGGCTATTACCGCTTACTTTATTATGGGTAGAAGTGAAAACAGCCGTAACCGTGTATTTGTAGAAGATGGCTTAGGCATTAGAACTCAAGCTTTTGATGAATCTAAAATGACCGACCCACACCTTATTATTTATGCACCCGTAAAGGTGCTTGGTAACAAAACAATTGTTACCAACGGCGACCAAACCGACACAATTTATGAACTTATGGATAGACAAATGACCTTTGAACAGGCATTGCGCACTCGTGAATTTGAAGATGATGCACCTAACTTCACACCACGTATTTCAGGTATTATTCGCCTTGAAAACGATGATATGAACTATGCAATGTCTATTTTAAAATCCGCTGACGGTGACGGTTCTTCTTGCCAAAGATACACCTATGCTTACAGCAATCCACTTTGCGGTAAAGCAAAATTCATTCATACATATAAATGTGACGGTAATCCCCTTCCAAGTTTTGAGGGTGAACCCAAAACATTAGAATTACCCGATATGGATATTGATGCTTTGACCGATTTAATTTGGACAAACTTAAACGAAGACAACAAAGTATCCCTTTTTGTAAGATATATTGACCTTAAAACAGGCGAATTTGATTCAAGAATCGTTAATAAAAACAAATAAGGAGTAACGAAATGAAAGAATTTGAACTTAAGTACGGTTGTAACCCCAACCAAAAACCTTCTAAAATATATATGGCTGACGGTAGCGAATTACCTATCGAAATTCTTTGCGGCAGACCCGGTTATATCAACTTCCTTGATGCATTCAATTCTTGGCAATTAGTAAAGGAATTAAAAGAAGCATTAGGTCTTCCTGCTGTTACTTCCTTTAAACACGTTAGCCCTACAAGTGCGGCAGTTGGCACAATTCTTCCCGAAAAGCTTAAAAAGGCTTGCTTTGTTGATGATATTGAAGGTCTTGATGATTCACTTTTAGCTTGTGCTTATGCCCGTGCTCGTGGTACCGACCGTATGTGCTCATTCGGTGACTGGGTAGCACTTTCCGATAAATGCGACGTTACTACCGCACTTTTAATTAAACGTGAAGTTTCGGACGGTGTAATCGCTCCCGATTACGACCCCGAAGCTTTAGAAATTTTAAAATCTAAGCGTAACGGTAATTACAATATCGTTAAAATCGACCCAAATTATGTTCCTGCACCTCAGGAAACAAAACAGGTTTACGGTATCACCTTCGAACAAGGCAGAAACAACTTTGAAATTAACGAAGCTTTACTTTCAAACCTTGTAACCGAAAACAAAAATCTTCCCGATACCGCTAAGAGAGATTTAATCATTTCTCTTATTACCTTAAAATATACTCAATCTAACTCAGTTTGCTTTGCTGTTGACGGTCAAGCAATCGGCGTTGGCGCAGGTCAGCAGTCACGTATTCACTGCACACGTCTTGCAGGTAGCAAGGCTGATACTTGGTTCTTACGCCAACACGACAAGGTGTTAAACCTTCCCTTCCTTGACACTATTGCACGTCCCACACGTGACAACGTTATCGACGGTTACATCAACCGCAACGAAGAAGATGTTTGCGCTGACGGAAATTGGCAAAAATACTTTAAAACTCAACCCGCACCTTTAACCGATGCCGAAATTAAAGAATACCTTTCTACCATCAGTGGTGTAGCACTCGGTTCAGATGCATTCTTCCCCTTTGATGACAATATTGAACGTGCTTACCGTAGTGGTGTATCATACATTGCCGAACCCGGTGGCTCAATTCGTGATGATGCAGTTATCGACTGCTGTAACAAATACGATATTGCAATGGCATTCACAGGAATGCGCTTATTCCACCACTAAGGAGAACCAATAAATGAACTTTTTTGAAAATTTAAAAAACTTCGACACCGAAGTTGCCGAAGCTTGCGAAAAAGAACTTAACCGCCAACGTGGCAATATCGAACTTATTGCAAGTGAAAACATTGTATCCGAAGCAGTTCTTTTAGCTGCAGGCGGTATTCTTACCAATAAATATGCCGAAGGTTATCCCAGTAAGCGTTACTACGGCGGTTGCCAATGTGTTGACATTGTTGAAGAAATTGCAAGGGAGCGTGCTAAAAAACTTTTTGGTTGTAATTTTGCAAACGTACAACCCCACAGTGGTGCCAATGCAAACTTAGCGGCTTTCTTTGCTCTTGTAAACCCTGGCGATACCGTTATGGGCATGAACTTACAACAAGGCGGTCACTTATCACACGGTTCACCTGTTAATATTTCGGGTAAATATTTCAACATTGTTCCTTACGGTGTAAACAACGAAACCGAAATGATTGACTACGACGAAATGAGAAAAATCGCCCTTGAATGTAACCCTAAACTTATCGTTGTAGGTGCTTCGGCTTATTCAAGAATTATTGATTTTGCTCGTTGCCGTGAAATCGCCGATGAAGTTGGCGCATATTTAATGGTTGATATGGCGCACATTGCAGGTCTTGTAGCTGCTGGTGTTCATCCGTCACCCATTCCCCACGCACACGTTGTTACTACCACCACCCACAAAACCCTTCGTGGTCCACGTGGCGGTTTAATCCTTTGCAACGACGAAGAATTAGCACTTAAAATCAATAAGGCAATCTTCCCCGGTACCCAAGGCGGTCCTTTAATGCACATTATTGCCGCTAAAGCTGTTGCATTCGGTGAAGCTTTGACCGATGAATATAAAGAATATCAAGCACAGGTTGTTAAAAACGCCGCTGCATTTGCTGAAGCACTTATAAATGAAGGCTTTGAGCTTGTTTCAGGCGGTACCGATAACCACTTAATCAACCTAAAGCTAGTTAACGAAGGCATTACAGGGAAAGAACTTGAACATCGCCTTGACGAAGTTCACATTACCGCTAACAAAAACACCATTCCTAACGACCCACAAAGTCCTTTTGTTACAAGCGGTCTTCGTGTTGGTACTCCTGCAGTTACTACACGTGGCTTTAAAGAAGCCGAAATGGTAAAAATTGCTCATTGGATTCGCCTTATTGTTGATGATTTTGAAGCTAATAAGGAACTTGTTACCAACGAAGTTATGGAACTTTGCGCTAAATTCCCCATTTATTAAGGAGAAACATTAATGAAAATAATGGTTGTAGGTGGCGGCGGTCGTGAACACGCCATCATTAAAAAACTAAAAGAAAATAAAGATATTACCGAAATTTTCGCTTTGCCCGGTAACGGCGGTATGGCTAATGATGCCACTCTTGTTGACATTGGTGCAAAGGATATTGAAAAACAGGTTGAATTTGCTAAAGCAAATGGTATTGACTATGCTGTAGTAGCTCCCGACGACCCGCTAGTGCTTGGCGCAGTTGACGCTTTAACTGAAGCAGGTATTCCCTGCTTTGGTCCTAATAAAGCGGCGGCTATTATTGAAGGTAGTAAGGTTTTCTCAAAAAATCTTATGAAAAAATACAATATCCCCACCGCCGAGTACGAAGTATTCAACGATTTGGAAAAAGCACTCGAATATTTAGAAACTGCACCTATCCCCACCGTTATTAAGGCTGTCGGCTTGGCACTCGGTAAGGGTGTTATTATTGCCGAAACCAGAGAAGACGCCAAGAATGCTGTTCGTTCTATGATGGAGGACAAAATCTTTGGTGAAAGCGGTAATAATGTTGTAGTTGAAGAATTTTTAACAGGTCCCGAGGTTTCGGTTCTTTCCTTTACCGACGGTAAAACTGTTGTTCCTATGGTTTCTTCAATGGACCACAAGCGTGCGCTCGACGGCGATAAGGGTCTTAACACAGGCGGTATGGGTACTGTTGCCCCTAACCCCTACTACACCGACGACATTGCAAAAGAATGTATGGATAAAATCTTTATCCCCACAATAAACGCTATGAACGCTGAAAACCGCACCTTTAAGGGTTGCCTTTACTTTGGTCTTATGCTCACACCAAAAGGCCCTAAAGTTATTGAATACAACTGTCGTTTTGGTGACCCCGAAACTCAAGTTGTACTCCCCTTACTTGAAAGTGACCTTTTGAGCATTATGAAGGCTACAACAAACGGCACTTTAGCTGAAACAGAAGTTAAATTCAAGGATGGTGCTGCTGCTTGTATTGTTATGGCATCTAACGGTTATCCCCAAAGATACGAAAGTGGCTTTACACTCGATATTGATGAAAGCGTTGCCGATAAGGTTTACGTTGCAGGCGCAAAACTCGATAATGGTGTATTAAAAACCGCAGGTGGTCGTGTACTTGGCGTAACCGATACCGCTGATAATTTAAAAGATGCTTTAGAAAAGGCATATAAAAATATAGATTTGGTAAAATTCGATAACGCATTTTACCGCAAGGATATTGGCAAAAAAGCATTGGAGGTACTCGCATAATGGTTTACCGCATATTTGTTGAAAAGAAAAAAGAACTTGCTAACGAAGCTCGTGGAGTTCTTGCTAACATTAACGGTTTGTTACAAATTGAATCGGTTACCGATGTTCGTGTAATTAACCGTTATGATGTTGAAAACATTGAAAAAGACTTGTTCGATTATGCGGTTAATACCGTATTTTCAGAACCACAGCTCGATATTGCAACAAGCGAAATCGACACTAATGGTGCTACTGTTTTTGCAACTGAATTTTTACCCGGTCAGTACGACCAAAGAGCCGATTCAGCTGCACAATGTATTCAAATTATCTCTCAAAAAGAACGTCCTACAGTTAAAACTGCAAAGGTTTATTGCCTTTACGGTAATATTACCGAAGATGAACTTACAGCTATTAAGAAATACCTTATTAACCCTGTAGAATCACGTGAAGCAACACTTGAAAAATACGAAACCTTGAAAGTTAATTACGATATTCCCACAACTGTTGAAACTCTTGATGGCTTTATCGATTTAACCCACGAAGGCTTAGTAGAATTTGTTAAAAAGTACGGTCTTGCAATGGATATTGACGACATTACCTTCTGTCAAAACTATTTCAAAACCGAAAACCGCAACCCCACTATCACCGAAATTCGTATGATAGATACATATTGGTCTGACCATTGCCGTCACACCACCTTCTTAACCAATATTGATAAGGTAACATTCGAAGACGAACTTTTACAAAATACCTATAACGAGTATTTAGAAATTCGCAAGAATTTAGGTCGCACAAAGCCTATTTGTCTAATGGATTTAGCTACAATTGCTGTTCGTCAACTTAAAAAAGATGGCAAACTCAATAAGTTAGACGAATCCGAAGAAATCAACGCTTGTACCGTTAAAATTGACGTTGAAGTAGAAGGCGTAACTGAAAAGTGGTTACTTCTCTTTAAGAACGAAACCCACAACCACCCCACCGAAATTGAACCCTTTGGTGGTGCGGCTACCTGTATTGGTGGTGCTATTCGTGACCCGCTTTCTGGTCGTAGCTACGTTTACGGCGCAATGCGTGTAACAGGTGCTGCCAACCCATTAAAGAGCGTTAAGGAAACTATGGCAGGTAAATTGCCACAACGTAAAATTGTTACCACCGCAGCTGACGGTTATTCTTCTTACGGTAACCAAATCGGTCTTGCAACAGGTATTGTTGATGAAATTTACCACGATGGCTACGCTGCAAAGCGTATGGAAATTGGTGCTGTTGTTGCAGCTGCTCCTGAAGAAAATGTACGCCGTGAAGTACCCGAAGATGGCGACGTTGTTATCCTTTTAGGTGGTAGCACAGGCCGTGACGGTTGCGGCGGTGCAACTGGTTCTTCTAAATCTCACACCTTAGAATCTTTAGAATCATGCGGTGCCGAAGTACAAAAAGGTAACGCACCTGAAGAAAGAAAACTTCAAAGATTATTCCGTAACCCCATTGCTACAAAGATGATTAAGCGTTGTAACGACTTTGGCGCAGGCGGTGTTTCGGTTGCTATTGGTGAATTGGCTGACGGTCTTGAAATTGACCTTAACGCTGTTCCCAAGAAGTACGAAGGTCTTGACGGTACCGAACTTGCTATTAGTGAATCACAAGAACGTATGGCAGTTGTTATTGAAAAAGAAAATGTTGATAATTTCTTAAAACTTGCCGCAGATGAAAACTTGCAAGCAGTAGTTGTTGCAAAGATTAAGGCTGAACCCCGCCTTACAATGCATTGGAACGGCAACACAATTGTTGACTTAAGCCGTGAATTCTTGAATTCTAACGGTGCTGAAAAGCATATCGAAATTGAGACCCAAAAATGCGGTGTTATTTCAAACAATGTTGAAGGTTCGTTTACTGAAAATTATAAAGCTTTGGCTGATGACCTTAATATCTGCTCAAAGCGTGGTCTTTCCGAACAGTTTGACTCTACCATTGGTGCAGGTACTGTACTTATGCCATTTGGCGGTAAGCACCAAATTACACCTATTCAGGCAATGGTACAAAAAATTAGTGTTGAAAAGAAACACACTAACGACTGTTCATTAATGGCTTGGGGCTACAATCCCTTTATTATGAGCGAAAGTCAATACCACGGCGCATACTTAGCTGTTATTGAATCGGTTTGTAAGTTAGTAGCTACAGGTGCTAAATTTGAAGACGTATACCTTACCTTCCAAGAATATTTTGAAAAACTCGGTAAAGATAGCAAGCGTTGGGGCAAACCTATGGCGGCACTTTTGGGCGCTTTCAAGGCTCAGATGGAACTTGGTATCGGTTCAATCGGCGGTAAGGACTCTATGAGTGGTTCTTTCGAAGATTTGGACGTGCCCCCCACTCTCGTTTCCTTTGCGGTTACAACCGATAAGGTTGATAATATTGTATCACCCGAATTTAAAACCGCAGGTAACAAACTTATTATGATTACCCCCGTTTATGACGAAAACGGTCTTCCTGTCACCGAATCCTTACTTAAGGTATTCGACCAAGTAACAAACCTTCTCCGTAGCAAAAAGGCTGTTTCATGCTATACTCCCACAATGGGTGGTGTTGCTGAAGCCGTTATGAAGATGGCTTTCGGTAACGGTCTTGGCTTCCAATATAACGAATGTCTTGACAAGAATGCTATCTTTGGCTATAACTACGGTTCATTCCTTTTAGAAGTAACCGAAGATATCGACGAAGGCATTTTAATTGGTACCATTACCGATGATGCAACAATTTCTTACAAAACGGAAGTTCTTAAACTCGCTGAGCTTTCTGATATTTACGAAAGCAAGCTTGAAAGCGTATTTAAGTGCAACATTAAAGATTCTAAGTCACCTATGGAAAACTTCGAATTTACTGCTACCGAACGTGTTGCTCCTGCAATTAAAGTTGCAAAACCAAAGGTATTAATCCCTGTTTTCCCAGGTACTAACTGTGAATTTGACTCTGCTAAGGTTATGCGTGATGCAGGTGCTGAGCCTCAAATTTTCGTTATCAACAACCAATCAAGTGACGACATTGCCCGTAGCGTTGAAACCTTTGCTAATGAACTTAAAGACAGTCAAATGATATTCATCCCCGGTGGTTTCTCGGGCGGTGACGAACCCGACGGCAGTGGTAAGTTTATTACTGCATTCTTCCGTAACGCTGCTATTAAAGAACAGGTTACCGAATTACTCGACAAGCGTGACGGTCTCATGTGCGGTATTTGTAACGGTTTCCAAGCACTTATCAAATTAGGTCTTGTTCCCTACGGCAAGATTATCGACACCGATGAAAACTGCCCCACACTTACCTTTAACACCATTGCTCGTCACCAGTCAAAGATTGTTAGAACTCGTATTGCTTCTAACAAGTCTCCTTGGCTTAGTGCTACTAACGTTGGCGAAATTTACAACGTACCGATTTCTCACGGTGAAGGTCGTTTCTTAGCAAGTGAAGAACTTATTAAGAAACTTGCTGAAAACGGTCAAATCGCAACACAATACGTTGATTTAGACGGTAACGCTACAAGTGCTGTTCAATTTAACCCCAACGATTCTATGTACGCTATCGAAGGTATCACTTCACCCGATGGCCGTGTATTCGGTAAGATGGGCCACTCAGAACGTAAGGGCTACGGTCTTTACAAGAATGTTCCCGGTGAATATGATATTAAGATGTTTGAATCAGCAGTAAAATACTTTAAGTAAGGTGATATAAATGGCTTATTTATCTGATATTGAAATTGCACAACAATGTAAAATGCAACCCATTACCGATATTGCCGACAAGGCAGGTATTGATAGAAAATACCTTGAACAATACGGCAATTACAAGGCAAAAATTGACCTTAGCCTTCAAAAAGAAAGCAAAAAACAAGGCAAACTCATTCTCGTAACAGCTATTACCCCCACCCCTGCAGGCGAAGGCAAGACCACTACCACAATTGGTCTTGCTGACGGTCTTTCACGTATTGGTGAAAACGTTTGCGTTGCTCTTAGAGAACCTTCTTTAGGTCCTGTTTTCGGTATCAAGGGCGGTGCTGCAGGCGGCGGTTACGCACAGGTTGTTCCTATGGAAGATATTAACCTTCACTTCACAGGTGACTTCCACGCTATTGGTGCTGCAAACAACCTACTTGCTGCTATGCTTGACAACCACATCCACCAAGGCAACGCTTTGGGTATTGACGTTCGTAAAATCACCTGGAAGCGCTGTGTTGATATGAACGACAGACAGCTCCGCTTTGTTACCAACGGTCTTGGCGGTAAGGTTAACGGTGTTCCCCGTGAAGACGGCTTCGATATTACTGTTGCAAGTGAAATTATGGCTGTTCTTTGCCTTGCTAATGATATTGACGACCTTAAGGCTCGTCTTTCAAGAATTATCGTTGGTTATACCTATGATGATAAACCAGTTACCTGCGGTCAGTTAAACGCTCAGGGTGCTATGACAGCTCTTCTTAAAGATGCTATTAAGCCAAACTTAGTGCAAACTCT
>JAZORK010000134.1:0-9729 GCA_045656485.1 Acutalibacteraceae bacterium
TTTTTGCGCAAACGTAAAGAACGTCAAAAAAGACAGCGAAAACGAAAATTAAAAATTTTTCTTATCTTTTTTATAATATTGCTTATTGTTACGGGGATAATTTTGTCTTTAACGGTGCTTTTTCCTATCGAGAAAATAACCGTAAAGGGCAGTAAGTATTACACCCAAAAACAAATTATTGACTCCTGCCAAATTGAAATAGGGGATAACTTGTTTGCGGTATCAAAAAAAGATACGCTCGATGCTTTAAAGAAAAACCTTCCCTTTGTGCAGGGTATTGAATTTGAGCGCACTTTGCCCGATACATTGCATATTAAAGTGACCGATGCTAAGGAGTTCACCTGCCATAAAATTGGCAAAAAATATTATACGATAAGTGCTGATGGATGGGTGCTTAAAGAATATAAAGAAAAACCTAAAAATGTTATTGAAATTGTTTGCAAAAAGGTTAAATGTAAGGTCGGCTCACCGATAGAGTATGCTGATAAAGATGCGCAAGAAACAATAAGCCATTTAATTGATACTTTGCAAAAAAATAACCTTTCAATTGACAAGGTGGATATTACCAATAAAATCAATTTGAAGGTTAAGATTAACGACAAATTTACGGTGGTATTCGGTAGTTTGGCTGATTTGGAAAATAAAATAAATCATCTTAAATCAATGATGGAAAAAATTCCCGAAAATAAGGGCGGAAAGATTGATTTGAGTATGTGGAGTAGCCAAAATACACAGGGTATTTTTGTCGAAAATAGTGCAAATTAAAAAAAGTAACAAAATTGTAATAAAAGTATTGAAATTTTAAAAAATGTGTGTTATTATCTATATGTATGATTAAATAATAGTATACAATTTCTAATTTATATAAAGACGGAGGAATTTAAAATGCCATTTGAGATTGCAGAAGAATTAACAAATGTTGTTCAAATTAAAGTTGTAGGTGTCGGTGGCGGCGGCGGTAACGCAGTTAACCGCATGGTTGACGCTGGTGTTAAGGGTGTACAGTTTGTTGCTGTTAATACTGATAAGGCAGCTTTAATTAAGTCTAAAGCAGACATTAAATTACAAATCGGCGATAAGACCACAGCAGGTATGGGTGCAGGCGGCAACCCCAATAATGGTAATGCTGCTGCTGAAGAATCACGCGATGAAATCGCTGCTTCTATCCGCGATGCTGATATGATTTTCATTACCGCAGGTATGGGCGGCGGTACCGGTACAGGTGCAGCTCCAGTTGTTGCTGCTATCGCTAAGGAATTAGGCATCCTTACTGTAGGTATCGTTACAAAGCCTTTCGCTTTTGAAGGCAAAAAGCGTATGACTCAAGCTGAAGCAGGTATTGCTGCTTTACGTGAACATGTTGATAGCTTAGTAGTTATTCCTAACGAACGTCTTAAGTTTGTTTCAGAAGAAAAGATTACATTTAAAAATGCATTTGATATTGCTGATGATGTTCTTCGTCAAGGCGTTCAAAGCATTTCTGAACTTATTAATGTTACTGCACTCGTTAACCTTGACTTTGCTGACGTTAAGTCTATTATGTCTGATGCTGGCTATGCTCACATGGGTGTTGGTGTTGCAACAGGTCGCGATAAGGCTGAACAGGCTGCTCGTATGGCAATCAACAGTCCCCTTATCGAAACCTCTATGGACAATGCTCGCGGCGTAATTATTAGTATTACAGGTTCTGTTGATATCGGCCTTGAAGAAGTTGAACTCGCTTCTTCAATCATC
Source organism: Acutalibacteraceae bacterium (assembly GCA_045656485.1). Lineage (GTDB taxonomy): Bacteria > Bacillota > Clostridia > Oscillospirales > Acutalibacteraceae > UBA737. Next base: position 1,735 of record JAZORK010000134.1, read on the forward strand.
TCTGAAATGGCTCATCCCGATGCTACTATCATTTGGGGTGCTCAACTTGATGAATCTATCGAAGACACCATCCGTGTAACAGTTGTTGCAACAGGTCTTGGTGATGATAAGAAGGATAATAAGGCTGACGTTCTCGGTTCTATTTTAAATACTTCAACCGATGAAGACGAAACCTACGATGATGTTATGAGCTTCTTCCAAAACAATTAATTTTTAGTTTTATAATTTAAACCTGTGATTAAGAATAGTAGCTATACTACAATTTTTTAGAGAGCAGTTGCCGGTGGAAATACTGTAATTTGTGGTTTAGTGAATGGACTTATGAGGGCGACCGAAAGCATTAAAATGTGAGTAGCAGTCGACGGGGTTCCGTGCCCGTTATCAAATCGGCTTACATATTTGTGTAAGGCAGAGAGGCCTTTTTTGGGCAACTCGGGTGGCACCGCAGGATTATTGAGTCTTGTCCCGAATTAGCGGGACAAGACTTTTTATTTTTGGTGATATTATGTTTTTATTAACTAAACGATGGTGAATTTCAATAATTTTTTATTAAATGATTGAAAGGAAAAAAACAAAATGAATTTTAACAATGTAAACTTTGATACTTATTTTAAAAATTATCCCGATGAAAACGGTTATTTCGGTAATTATGGTGGTTGTTATATTGAACCTAAGCTTAAAGAGGCTATGGAAGAAATCACTCAGGCTTATTTTTCAATTTGTCAATCACGCAAGTTTATTAACGAACTTCGCCGTGTTCGTAAGGAATTTCAGGGCAGACCTACCCCTGTTACACACTTAGAACGCCTTAGCAACTCTTTAGGTAACGTTCAGCTTTATGCTAAGCGTGAAGATTTAAACCACACAGGCGCACATAAATTAAATCACTGTATGGGTGAAGCTTTACTCGCAAAATATATGGGCAAAAAGAAAATCATTGCAGAGACTGGTGCCGGTCAACACGGTGTAGCACTTGCTACTGCTGCGGCTTATTTTGGTCTTGAATGTGATATTTATATGGGCTCGGTGGATATTAAAAAACAAGCCCCCAACGTTGCTAGAATGAAGATTTTAGGTGCTAACGTTGTTGAGGTAACCCACGGTCTTCAAACTTTAAAAGAGGCTGTAGACGCCGCTTTTGACGCTTACAGTAAGGAATATAAAGACTGTATCTACTGTATCGGCTCAGTTTTAGGTCCGCATCCGTTTCCAATGATGGTGCGTGACTTCCAACAGGTTGTTGGTATTGAAGCTAGGGAGCAATTCCTTGAAATGACAGGTCATTTACCGGATATTATTACCGCCTGTGTTGGCGGTGGCTCTAATGCTGCGGGCTTTTTCTCGGGCTTCCTTAATGACCCGGTTGAAATTTACGGTGTTGAACCTTTGGGCAAGGGCACAAAGCTTGGTGACCATGCTGCAAGTCTTCAATACGGTGAAGAAGGCATTATGCACGGCTTCAACAGTATAATGCTTAAGGATGAAAACGGCGATCCTGCACCTGTTTATTCGGTTGCAAGCGGTCTTGACTATCCTTCCTCCGGTCCTGAACACGCTTTCTTGCGTGACTTGGGCCGTGTTAAATATGACGTTGTGGATGATGAAGAAGCGGTTGATGCATTCTTTAAGTTGGCACGTCTTGAGGGTATTATCCCTGCTATTGAAAGCTCACACGCGGTAGCACACGCTATCCGTCTTGCTAAGACTATGAAGCACGGTTCAATTCTTATTAACCTTTCAGGTAGAGGCGATAAGGATATGGATTATATTATCGAAAATTTTGGTATAAAATAATTTGAAGGGATGTAGCTTATGCCTGAATATTACAGTATGAAAATTGCGGGTCTTGACCGCAAACTTGAAAAATTCCCTGTAAGTGATAAACTGGATATTGCCGCATTTATTCTTTTTGGCGATGTGGAAGTTACGGTTAAATCAAGTGAAGAATTGCTCAAAAAAGCACCCGAATTTGATTATATCATCACACCCGAAGCTAAAAGCATTCCCTTAGCGTATGAAATGGCACGTCAAAGCGGTAAGCCTTATATTGTTATCCGCAAAGGCGTTAAGGTTTATATGCGTAATTCGTTGGGCGTTACTGTTAGAAGTATTACTACCGATAAGGAACAGCATTTATACCTTGGTGAATCCGAGGTGGAAATGATTAAGGGCAAAAAGGTGCTTATTGTTGATGATGTTATAAGCACTGGTGAATCTTTAGCCGCTGTGCGTGAGTTGGTTAATAAGGCAGGCGCTATTGAAGCCGCAACTTGTGCGGTTTTGGCAGAAGGCGATGCAGCTGATAGAACCGATATTATTTTTCTTGAAAAATTACCCTTGTTTTTTAAAGACTAAATTTAAAACCGCTGTAGCGTAAAAACTACAGCGGTTATATTTTTTAAATTCCCTTGTCTTTTCTTCATTTTTTCCAACTGATAAAAGGGATTGAGAATAGTTTTTAAAAATGTTATACTAATACACGAGGTGCAAATACTATGAAAAAACTGAGAGGATTTGTTTTAATGCTTTTAATTTCACTTTCTTTGTTCGGTTTAACCGCTTGTCAGGACGTAGAAAATAATGCCACTTACGAACAAATAACTGCTAAAGAAGCCAAAACTATTATGGATACCGAAATGGATTATATCATTATAGATGCCCGTACCCAAGAAGAATTTGCTGAGGGACATATTGAAGATGCAATTTTGATTCCTGAGTACGAAATAGCAGAGAGAGCCGAAAAAGAACTGCCCGATAAAGATGCTTTAATCCTCGTTTATTGCCGTAGCGGTAGAAGAAGCAAAATTGCATCCGATGAATTAGTTAAACTCGGCTACACAAACGTAAAAGAATTCGGCGGAATTATTGACTGGCCGTATGATGTTGTGAAATGAGGAAATATTATGATGTTTGAAACAAAACGTCTCATTCTCCGCCCGTGGTGTGAGGATGATGCAGAGGAATTATATAAATATGCAAAAGACCCCGAAGTGGGTCCGCAGGCTGGCTGGCCTGCGCATACAAGTGTAGAGAACAGCCGTGAAATTATCCGTGATGTGCTTTGCACAAATGAAACCTATGCCGTATGTTTAAAAGAAAACGGCAAACCTATCGGTAGTGTCGGACTGAAAATGGGAACTGCTACCGATATGACCGAGCGTGAAGATGAATGCGAACTTGGTTATTGGATAGGCAAAGACTTTTGGGGTCAGGGTTTGATTCCTGAGGCATCTAATAAATTACTTCGTCATGCTTTTGAAAACCTTGGTATGCAAACTGTTTGGTGCGGTTATTATGACGGAAACACAAAATCACGCAGAGTTCAGGACAAACTCGGTTTTATATATCACCATACAACCGAAGGACTTGAAGTGTCTCTGCTCGGCGAAATTCGTACAGGTCACGTGATGATAATGACAAAGGAAATGTGGGAAAATATTAAAATTTAAAATAACCCTTGACTCTAACGTTGCGTTATGGTTTATACTCGGCTTGGTGAGGTGATTTACTGTGAAAATGCAAATTAATGAGTTCGCAAAACTCACAGGTGTAAGTGTGCGCACACTGCACTATTATGATGAAATAGGACTGTTAAAACCCGCTTATGCCAACGAACAAAACGGATATAGGTTTTATGATGAAAACTCTCTCAGTCGTATGCAAGAGATACTGTTTTACCGCGAACTTGATTTTGAACTCAAAAGCATTTCAGAGATTTTATCTTCTCCCGATTACGACAAGAAAAAAGCACTCGCCGAGCAACGAAAACTCTTGGTTCTTAAAAAGGAACGATTAGAGAGAATTATCGATGCTTTGGATGATGCCGAGAAAGGAAAGATTACAATGAAAGCGTTTGATAACAGTGATTACGAAACTGCTCGTAAACAGTATGAAGCCGAGGCAAAACAGCGTTGGGGCGAAACAGAAGCCTATAAAGAACACGCCGAAAAGACCGCCAACTATACTAAAGATAAATGGCAAGGCGTAAACGATGGACTAATGACGGTCTTCGCCAAATTTGCCGAGTGCAAGAAAAACGGTTACACTGTCGTCGACTCGGAAGAAACACAGGCGCTTGTAAAAGAATTACAAGCATATATTACCGAAAACTACTACACCTGCACAAAAGAAATTTTGGCAGGTCTTGGTCAAATGTATGTCGCAGATGAGCGTTTTAAAAACAACATCGACAAACATACTAAAGGCACCGCCGAATTTGTGCGGGAAGCAATAGAAATATACTGTAACTAACTTAGAACCCGATGAGCGTTGCTTGTGGGGTTTTAATTCTTTTTAATATTTAATAAAAAATTCCAAACTCAACCAAAAGGTCAAATTTGGAATTTTGGTGCGGGTGTTTATAACCAACCTCAAACGCGAGGTAGAAAATACAAAAAAGAAGAACCTCAACAACGCGAATTGCGTGTCGAGGCACTCGACTGGTCGAGCAGACACGATTAAATCCGAACTTCCTTCGGATGCCTCTTCCAATTCTTTGAAGGTCACGGTTTTTGTGCCCTTCTGATAGTTGAAGACAAAATCAATGCGGTCATCGTGCAGGAAAACTGCATTTACGAAATTGTCTATCAGTGAACGCCGGTGCTCCAGCTTTGTGGTATCAAGTTTGCGAAATTGATGTAAGAAGAACTTAATTTTCTTCGGCTCTAATAAAGGCTTGAACATTTGCTCCCGAGCAATAGAGATTTCTAAATCTTCTTTTCTTGCTTCGAGTTCCTCCAACCTCTGTTTTGTAGACGAAGTGAAGATGCCGTTTTGAATTGCATCAAGCATATTTTTAATGCTCTTTTCAACCTCGCGTAATTCTTGTTTAAGTAGTGGCAGAGTGGTGTTTTCTTTCTTTTGAGCAATCATAAGAATATCAACAAGCTCATCAATTGCCTCATCATCCATTAGGAAACGCATGATTTGGTTAATGACTATATCTTCAATCCACTCTTTGCGAACTGCTTTCTTGTGGCAACCTTTACGTTTCTTGGCTGTTGCGCATTTATAATAACGGTAAATCTTGTTGGTGTTACTTGTGCCGCTTTCACCAACCATAAAGGACTCACAATGTCCGCAATATAACTTTGTTGTTAAAAGGTAATCGTCAATCGCCTTGTGGCTTGATGGTGCCTTTTTTGTTTTGGCGATTCTTTTCTGTACTTCGTTAAATAACTCTATCGGTATGAGTGCAGGAACACCGCCGGGTGTAACGATATCTTTAAATTTATATTCTCCAATGTAGTGGCGATTTTGCAACATTCTTGAAATAGCATCAATAGAAAACTTTCTTCCGATAGTGTTTCGGTAACCCTTTGCATTAAAGTCATCGGCAATTTGCTTCATCGTTTTGCCATCAAGATAGGCGTTGAATGCTTCAGTAACTATCGGCGCGGTTAAAGGATCAACCTCATACAAGCGAGTTTCTTTATTGATTTTATATCCCACCGCAAGTGTGCCGCCATTGTATTTGCATTTGAGGGCATTCTCGGTCATACCACGATTGATTTTCTGAGCAAGTTCGGCAGAGTAGTATTCAGCCATACCTTCAAACAACGCTTCGATAACAATGCCGTCCGGCCCATCTGAGATTGGCTCGGTTGCTGATACAACTCGAACGCCATTCTTTTTTAGCAAGTTTTTATAGTGAGCTGAATCAAAACGATCACGAGCAAATCGGTCAAGTTTCCAAACGAGAATAACATCAAACATTTTCTTATGACTGTCTTTTATCATCTCTTGGAAAGCGGGACGATTATCTGTTTTGGCAGAGTAAGCACGATCGATGTAATTATGAAGTAAGGTGATTCCGTTTTTCTCGGCAAATGCCGTGCATTCACGAATCTGACCTTCAATAGATTCCTCACGCTGATGGTCGCTTGAATATCGAGCGTAAATTACACCTTTCATACTTTTCACCTACCTTTTTTATTTTTTGGGTTTTAGGGCTCACCCTAACAAGGTGTTTTGTGTACACAAACGCGATGCTTGCTATGGCAAGACCGCGAGTTGTGTATATACAATCACGATGCTTGCGAATGCAAGGATGTGGGATAGGAGACAAAACACGATGCTTGCGAAGATGAGGCCGTAATAATTTTCCCTGTGAATTGATTATAGCATATTGCAACTGCTATGTCTATAAGAAAATCAAAAATATTTTGAGAAATTCAAAACAAATTGTTGTTTATTGTCGATGGGTGTGGTATAATTTAAAATGAATTATTGTATTGGAGGATTACAATATGGCACGTTCTTACGATAGATTAAAGAAACTTATGATAGACAAAAAGATTACCAATACCCAGCTCAGACAAGCGACCAAAATCACCACCAACGCTATGGCAAAGATATGGCGTGATGAGCCGGTATCTATCGAAACCCTCGAAAAAATTTGCTACACCTTAGATTGCAACATTGAAGATATTGTCGAAGTTATTCCCGAAAAATAACTTCAGTATCTGTATTATACTTTAATTAAAGTCTGTTTTATGGGACAGTAGAAGTTTTATACTATACTTAACCTGAATGAAACGGAGGCTTTAAAATGTATTATTACTGTAAAAACAGTAGAAAGAAAATCATCCATTTAGGAAGTTGTCATCATATTAGCAATTCAGATATTTCGGCTATTGCATCTTTTAACAATATCGCAGAGGCCGAGAAAAAAGGATATCGAGTATGTAAACATTGTGCTGGTCTAAAAGCATTTTTACAAGAAGAAAAAATACAAATACAAAAGATTTGTAAGGATAATGGTATAAGCGTTAATAACAGATGGGCATTCCTACATGTTAACACAATATATGGTCAATGGAAAATTATCTTTGATGAAGAACGTAACTGCTTGCAACTGTTCCATAAAAATACATTTGAAACAGGAAAGCCGAGCCTTATACCGCACTATCATTGTCAAAATTATTATTGTGATACAATTGTCGGCTATCTTGATTACATTATCAAACACGATGATTTCCGTCATGCAAATCCGTTGCGCATAAAACAAGGAAAACCTAAAAAACCTCAAAAAGGTACTCGTGCATGGGATAATTTTCAAAAGAAAAATAAATACAAGCAAAAGAAACGTGCTGTATATAATGTTTTACACTTAATTGATAGTTTACAATTACAACCACAAGTTTGTTGAAAGGTATAGATTTATGAGTTATATTACAACTTACTTAAAAAAGCATTTCGACCCTGTCAATGCAGATGTAAATGATATTGAAATCGCGGATATTGCTCACGCATTATCCTTGCTTTGCCGTGCAAACGGGCATTTTGTGCATTTTTATTCTGTCGCACAACATTCGCTTAATTGTGCCAAAGAAGCAAAAATGCGTGGATACTCAAAACGTGTTCAGCTCGGATGCTTGTTACACGATGCAAGTGAAGCATATCTTTCCGATGTAACAAGACCTATAAAAGCACAACTTCCTAAATATTTAGAGGTTGAAGAAAAACTGCAAAACACAATATTTGATAAATGGATTACTCCCACTCTTACTGACGAGGAAAGAAAATTAGTATTTGAGATTGATGATGCGGTTTTATACCACGAGTTTTTAAATTTAATGGATGAGAAAACAAGTGATGAGGAACCTAAAGTTGTTGCAGATTTAGAATATGATTTTTGTGATTTTTCTGAAATTGAAGGCAAGTTTATAAGCAAGTTCAATCTTCTAGTCGGAATTAAGGAAAATAGATTTGTTGGTGTAGATTGGCTAAAAGGTAAATGGCTTGCAGTAGAATTACATAACAACATAGTTCATTATAATACCTTCGAAAATATTAGCCAAATCTGCGAGTATTACGAAAATGCCGATGCCATTTTAATCGATGCTCCTATTGGCCTTCCCGAAAGTTCAGATGAAGCTCAAAATCGCCCTGATCAAGCCGCAAGGGATTATTTAAAAGTCAAAAACCGCAAATCTTCAATTTTCAACGTGCCTTTTAGACAAATGGTATATGCAGAAACTAAAGAGGAGTTTT
>JAZORK010000135.1:0-7241 GCA_045656485.1 Acutalibacteraceae bacterium
CAATGTTGGGGTGCTCAGCCAAAACGGCAACGGTTTCGGGGGCGATTGCCATACCTGTTCTTGAAGGAACATCGTAAAGAATAACAGGCACAGTAGATGCATCGGCAATTGCGGTGAACATCTTAATAAGACCCTTTTGGGTTGCCTTATTATAATAAGGTGTTACAACAAGCACAGCATCTGCACCAGATTCACAAGCGCAACGGGTTAAATCAAGTGCGTAGTTAGTATCGTTAGAGCCTGTACCTGCAATAACGGGTACTCTGCCGTTTACATATTTAACCGCAAAATCAATAACCTCACGGTGCTCGTCATCGCTAAAGGTAGAAGCTTCGCCTGTAGTACCTGCAATAACAAGGGCGTTTATGCCTTCTTCAATTTGCCAGTCGATAAGTTTTTTAAAGGCTTCGTAGTCAACGCCGTTTTCGTTAATTGGTGTAATAAGGGCGGTTGCAATACCTTCAAATACAGTTTTTTTCATAAAAACACTTCCTTAAATTTTACAATAAAAAATAGCCGATTGCTCGACTACCAAATATAAGAAGACAATATGAGTATTCTTAAATTGATAGCACTCCGCAAATGCGACAGTAAGCCGAATATTATTCCGTCTTACCAGAGTAGCGCCTGCCGGCAACCCTCTTCGGCGGCTGTTCCTTTCGGTTTTGACCTTTCTCTGCCGAGATTAACATTCAAAACTTACTGATAGCATACCGCGCCTCTATCTTAACAAAATTACTTTATCATAATAGTATAGTTTTGTCAAGTGAAAAATTTTTTGTATATAAAGTAAAAAAATATAAAAAAATAATAAAAAAAAGTAGATTTTATCATTCGTTTGTGGTAGAATAAACTGTAATCTTAATTTTAGATAAGAGGGACTTTGTATGGAAAGAAAAGTTGGTACTGTATCTAGGGGTATTCGTTGCCCTATCATTCGTCAAGGTGATGATTTAGTTAAAATCGTTACCGATAGCGTACTCGAAGCTGCTGAGAGCGAGGGCTTCTCACTTCGTGACCGTGACGTTGTGGCTTTAACCGAGTCTATTGTTGCTCGTGCTCAAGGCAACTATGCCACGATTGATGCTATTGCAAAGGATGTAAAAAATAAGCTTGGCGGCGGCACCGTTGGTGTTATTTTCCCGATTTTATCACGTAACCGTTTTGCAATTTGCTTAAAGGGTATTGCAAAGGGTGCTAAGAAAATTGTTTTAATGCTTGCATACCCTTCTGACGAAGTTGGTAATGAACTTGCTGATTGGGACAAACTTGACGCTGCAGGTATTAATCCTTATGCCGATGTTTTGTCACTTGAGCGTTACCGTGAAGTTTTCGGTGTTCACCCCTTAAAGTTTACAGGTGTTGACTATGTGGCTTATTACGAAAACTTAATTAAAGAATGCGGCGCTGAGGTTGAAATTATTTTCGCTAACCAAGCAAAAGCAATCCTCCAATATACCGACTGTGTGCTTTGCTGTGACATTCACACTCGTGCACGTACAAAGCGTCTTTTAAAAGAAGGCGGCGCTAAAATCGTTTGCGGTCTTGACGAAATTTTGACCGAAAGTGTTGATGGCAGCGGTTATAATACTAAGTTTGGTCTTTTAGGCTCTAATAAAGCTACCGAAGAAACCATTAAGCTTTTCCCCAATGAATGTAAAGATTTAGTTTTAGATATTCAAAAGGAATTTTTAGCAAGAACCGGCAAACATATTGAAGTTATGGTTTACGGCGACGGTGCTTTCAAAGACCCGCAGGGTAAAATTTGGGAACTTGCTGACCCTTGCGTTTCACCTGCACATACCGACGGTCTTATCGGTACTCCTAACGAATTAAAACTTAAATACTTGGCTGATAATGACTTTAAGGATTTATCTGGTGAAGAATTAAAGGCTGCTATTTCTAAGAGTATTAAAGAAAAGCAGGATAACCTTGTTGGTAATATGGCGGCTCAAGGTACTACACCTCGTCAACTTACCGACCTTATCGGTTCTCTTTGCGACCTTACAAGCGGTTCGGGTGACAAGGGTACACCTGTAATACTCGTACAAGGTTACTTTGATAACTATACTAACTAAGGGGGATTTTAAAATGGATTCAAATGTACGTCCCGAAAGTATGGAACGAATTACTACCAAAGCCTTGGCAGATGCTTTTATTGAAGAGCAGGTTGCACAGGTTCGCGCACAGGTAGGCGACAAAAAGGTTTTACTCGCACTTTCAGGCGGTGTTGACTCATCGGTTGTTGCAGCACTTTTAATTAAGGCTATCGGCCGTCAACTCGTTTGCGTTCACGTAAACCACGGTCTTATGCGTAAGGGCGAAAGCGAACAGGTTATCGAAATTTTCGAAAAAGGCCTCGATGCTAACCTTATTTATATTGATGCTACCGACCGTTTCCTTGATTTATTAAAGGGCGAAGCTGACCCCGAAAAGAAGAGAAAGATTATCGGCGGTGAATTTATTAAGGTATTTGATGAAGAAGCTGCAAAACTTGAAGGTATTTCTTTCTTGGCTCAGGGTACAATTTACCCCGATATTTTGGAATCTGACGGTGTTAAGGCTCACCACAATGTTGGCGGGTTGCCCGAAGATATGGAAATGGAACTTGTTGAACCTGTAAAACTTCTTTATAAGGACGAAGTTCGTGTAGTAGGTGAGGCTTTAGGTCTCCCACACGAAATGGTTTATCGTCAACCATTCCCAGGCCCTGGTCTTGGTGTTCGTTGCCTTGGTGCAATTACCCGTGACAGACTTGAAGCTTTACGTGAAGCCGATGCAATTTTGCGTGAAGAATTTGATAAGAGTGGTCTTGCTGAAAAGGTTTGGCAGTATTTTATTGCTATTCCCGATATGACCGCAGTAGGTGTTGTTGACGGCAAGCGTTTGGACGGTTGGTGTGCAATTATCCGTGCAGTTAATACCACCGATGCTATGACCGCTACTATTGAAGAAATTCCTTACACGCTCTTGCACCACATCACCGCAAGAATCACAAGCGAGGTTAAGGGTATCAGCCGTGTTCTTATGGACATCACACCCAAGCCTGTTGGCACAATTGAATTTGAATAATACCAAAAACGCTGAAAACCCGCATAAACACTGGGTTTTCGAGGTCCTCAAAAGCCTCGTGACAACGTTTTGACAACAATTTTAGATTATTTATAAATAAAGAGCTATCAGATTTTTGATAAAGTCTGATAGCTCTTTTTTGTTTTATTCTTCGACGGTTACATATCGTCTAACGATTTTTGCTTGTTCAAAAAAGTCTTTTTCGTAAAGCGAGGACTTTTCGACGGGGCAAGAAAAACCTTTTGATAAACAGTATTGCTTCATTGTGTTAACGAACCACTCATCGGCTCTAGGATCAAAAGTAATAGATTTGATGAAGGTCAGAGGATCAAAGTCAAAACCCATTACAGGAATATCCCAACAGTTTGGGATTTCTCGATACGCTTGTAGGCATACCAAAAGTCGCACTTCGTTTTCGTGTTTGAACGCTTCACGCTTTAATGCCATATCTCCAGCGTAACAATAGGATCTGTTTTCAGCTATTTCGTTTCGCTTTTGAATGTAATTGTCTTTATTGAAATAAATGACCTTAGCTAAAACAGCTCTCCTTAAATCTTGAATTTCTCGAAAACAATCAACGTTGGTTTCGATCATTATACCTTGTCGGTCTGGAGAATAGATACGCCACATTGCATCTGAATCTTTATCATAAGTCCAACATTGCCCTACAGTAGAAGATGTAAGTAACGATTCGGAATAAACTTTTTCTCCAGATTCTGTAATCATAGGTAATTGGTCATCGGGACCTTCCCAAGTGTCTTCCCATCGTTTTACCTTGTTTAGAAAGAGTTTGCGATTTTCAACGATGGAAAGAAACTGTGCTAAAGACATATAGCGAAACAAACTTTTGCTTGTGTCTATATTATTGCTTACAAATAATACTTCGTCATTATTCATTTTCTGTGCTTGCCTTTCTGCGAAGTTCGTCGAGAGCATCCCTTGTGCGCTGTACATCTACTTCGGGATATGTATAACGCCAATGGTCATATTCTTCTTTGCTGATTTCACCATTACGGTACTTTTCCACTTCTTTTTGCCAATCAGTGAAGCGCTCAAGCAAAGAAATGTAAGATCTTCCTCTATTTTTATCAAGGCGGCTACAAATCTCGTCATCGAGTTTGTCAATCTTTAAGCCGTAAATATCCTCTAAGGCAAAGAGTGTGTGCATCAAACCTAACTCAGAATCAATGTCGGGGACATTTAAAGCCATAGTGGAAACACCCAATGCATCCGCAAGTGCTTCGGTTAAATCTGATTTAGGCGTTCTTGCGCCGGACTCATACTGAGCTAAACGAATATCAGCAGTTTTTTCAGGGAAGCCAACTTTAACCCCAAGGAATTTTTGTGTCATTCCTTTTAAATTGCGAAAAAAGCGTATTCTTTCTCCAATCGCCATATTAGACTCCACTCCTTAAATCGTTACATTAAGTATAACAAAAAAGTTTAGTATCGTCAATAAAAACTAAACAAATTTGTTTAACTTTTGAAAAAATGAAAAAATTTTTCAATTTTGTTTAAAAAAACGCCCTTCTCGATGCCTACCTATTAGGGAGGTAAAAATATTTTTTTCAAAACTATGCAAATTTTGCCCGATTTTTGACATTTAGTAGAGGGGCTAAAAATTTTTGACAAAAACCCGAAAAAATCGCTCTTTTCGATGCCTACCACTTAGAGGGGTATTAAATTTTTCAAAAACAATTTCACAAAACTATGCATATTTTTCTCTTTTTTTGACGTTAGGTAGGGGGTGAAAATGCCGAATTTGTAAATAATCTGTGAATTTTTTAAAAAGGGGTTGTTTTTTTGACGTTCTCGCCGGCTACGAATTGAGGGGGGTATTTTTAAAAAATAAAAATTTTTCATAATTGCTCAACTTTTAGGGACTTTGAACGCCTACCACATAGAGGGCTAAATTTATAAAACCTAAAAGTCAACTTTTCGTCCATCTCGTTGCCTATCTAAGGGAACGTTTGGAATATAACAACTGAATGACCGTCCGCATGGGGATAAGATTTTGCCACGACCTCCGAATGGAGCGAGCGAAACGACGCCGCTGAAAAAGGCAGGGGTAGGAACGACATCGGGTAGAACGGCGAATGCAAGCTCACAAAAATTTATGAAAGGAGGAGATGTGATGTTTGAAGATTATTATATGACTGTTGACGAAGTTGCGAAGGCACTCAAAATTTCAAAATCTTTTGCGTATAAGGTGATACGAAAGATGAATGCCGAAATGCAAGAACAGGGATTTTTTACAATGGCAGGTAGAGTCAACAAACAGTTCTTTTTAGATAAAACCTGCTACGATGCAGCCAAAATTAAGGAAAGGATGTGATATTGAATGGCTGTTTACAAAGATGAAAAAACAAACACTTGGATGGTTTATTATCGAATAACCGACTGGAAAGGAGATCGAAAACAAAGTACAAAGCGCGGCTTTGCGACTAAACGCGAAGCACTTGCTTGGGAACGTGAGTTTCTAAATAAGGCTAAGGGTGAAGTGAATATGACTTTTGCAAGCTTTATAGAAGCCTATACCATCGACATGAAAAATCGCATAAAGGAAAATACTTGGCAAACAAAGGAACATATTATTCGGACGAAAATATTACCGTATTTTGGAAAACGAAAGATATGCGATATTCTACCAAGAGATATAATTGCGTGGCAGAATGAAATGCTTAATGGATGTAATAAAAATGGTAAAAAATATTCATCCGTTTATCTTAAAACATTGCATAATCAGCTTAGTGCAATCTTTAATCATGCAGTTAAGTTCTATGGATTGAAAGAAAACCCTGCGGCTAAAGCAGGGAATATGGGAAAATCCAAATGCAAAGAAATGTTGTTTTGGACACAAGAGGAATATGAAAAATTTGCTTTTGCGATTATGAATAAGCCTGTGTCCTATTACGCATTTGAAATGCTATATTGGTGTGGCATTCGCGAAGGGGAACTGTTGGCACTGACTGCCGCTGATTTTGATTTTGAGCGTGGTATGGTAACGATTAATAAATCATATCAGCGTATTGCGGGTAGAGATGTTATTACTGATCCAAAGACCCCTAAAAGCAATAGAACGATAAAGATGCCTGATTTTCTTGTGGAAGAAATTAAAGAATATTTTAGTAAAATCTATGGTTTAAAAACAAATGACCGAGTATTTAATATTACAAAGTCTTATTTGCATCACGAAATGACTAGGGGTGCGGACGAGGCAGGGGTTAAACGTATTCGTATTCACGATCTGCGCCATAGCCATATTTCTTTATTGATTGAAATGGGATATTCGGCGGTAGCTATTGCCGATCGTGTAGGACACGAAAGCATAAACATCACCTATAACTACGCTCATCTGTTCCCATCTACACAAACGGATATGGCGGATAAACTTAATAATTTTAGAAAGGAACCAACTCAAAATGTCAGCTAAAAATTTAGATAAACACGAGAGATTTAGATGTATTACCGTAGGATTTAGGGTATCCCCCGAAGAACACGAATCGATTAACCGTATCGTGGCACTTTCGGGACTTACAAAACAAGAATATTGTTATCGTAAATGCACTAACAGAGAAATTATTGTCGATGGTAATCCAAGAGTATATAGAGCTCTTAAAATGGAACTTGCTGCTGTACTCGACGAGCTAAAGCGTATCGAAAGTGGCGGTAATGTAAACGATGATCTTCTTGAAATCATTGATCAAATCAATAAGACTTTGTATGGTCTGAAAGGAGCAGATGCGAATGGTCGATAAAAAAGAAAAAACCGCTCCGATTGTATCTGTTGGCGCAGATACGGAGCAGCAGTTTTCTAAATATCCTGAAGATATTATAACCGAAGATGATGAAAATAGCAATACTTTTGATAATTTTCGGCTCGAAATGATTCGAATGATGGACCTGTCCTATCTCAAAACGGTATCGATGAGCGAACTTTACGACACCGTTTTCCAAAGCAAACCGCCGCTAGTGGAAGGGCTGCTTTATCCGGGAACATATATCTTTGTCGGTGCTCCCAAGCTCGGCAAGAGTTTCCTGATGGCGCAGTTGGCTTACCATATCAGCACGGGTACTCCACTTTGGAACTATCCAGTTCGTAAAGGCTCGGTGTTGTATCTCGCTCTCGAGGATGATTACCGTCGTTTGCAAGAACGCCTATACCGAAT
>JAZORK010000136.1:0-9009 GCA_045656485.1 Acutalibacteraceae bacterium
AACTGTCGGCATTATACGGTCGTATGACATTCTTGTAGGCCCTATTACTCCCACATAACCCTTATAATTGTCGGTCGTACTGAATTTTGCGGCTACAATTGTATCCCGCAACAGCTCCTCGTATCCCGTGTCTGCCCCGAATACCGCTCCCGCACCGTCACCTATATCCTCTAATATAGAAATAAACGGGTCGCGGCTTTTTATAAGGGATAATATCCGTCTTGCTTCATTTTCGCTGCCCGATATATTATAAAGTGCGTTTTCGCCGCTTAAGTGTACCGTTTTGTCCTCAATATCGGCGGCGGTTTCAAAAATACTTGTAAATATCGGCATAAGCTCGAGGGCATATATTCCCGACCTTGCCAGAAGGGATTGCATATAACCTTTCGTAAGAGTATCGACCGTCTTGTATTTTATATGCGCTTTGTATATATCATTAAAGCATTTGTTGGCGCCTTCGCTTAAATTCTTGCCACAGCGCAGAATTTTATTCCTTGCCCTGCCGTCATCAGTAAGAATCACCAACATAAAAGAGTATCTGCCTATCGGCAAAAGCTGTAACTGCTTTATTTTAGGCGGACGATCGGTTATAAGACAGCTTATGGCAGGAAGTCCCGTAAGCTCTGTTAACAGCTTTGCCACAAATCGGGGAATTTCTTCAGGTTCACAACTCAATTCCCTTAACGTACTGTCAATATACTCTGCCGTCTGAGAATTAATCTCGTTTTCACTCATAAGGTTGTCAACATACAGCTTGTATCCGCCGGCGGTCGGCACACGTCCGGCAGAGGTATGCGGTTGTTTGAGAAGTCCCAGCTCACACAGCTCGCTCATTTCGTTACGAAGCGTAGCCGAGGACGGTGCATTGTCAAGCAGACTTGTAAGAATTTTTGAGCCGACCGGCTCTCCCGTTTCAATATAAGCCTTGACAATAGCCTTCAAAACCGCCTGCTTACGCGGTGTAAGCTCCATTCCCGTCACCTCTTTTGAGTTTTTATCGCTGTTAGCACTCTGGTGCTTCGAGTGCTAACAGTTACTATTATATGCACATTTTTCCATTTGTCAATAGTTTTTGCAAAATTTGTTTGACTTTCTCTGACTATTAACAAGCAGTTAATAAATTATTCAAAATTTGTTTGCGGACGGCTCAACCAAAACCCGAAAACAAAAAAGCACCCTATCCCATTAAGGAACAGGGTGCTCGATTTATAGCAACCAATTAAATTATAAACTGTAATGTGCAAAATGCGGCATAAACGCCCAAAAGGGTTATACCCTGCCATCTATAAAGCCTTTGCTTTATAAGGGTTGGAACGGTTAAAATAAGCATTACAGCGAGCATAACAGGTATATCCAAAACTAAGGAAGAATTTATACCGCCAATAAGACCCGAAACAGGTACTTCAAAGGGATTAATAGTAACTGCCGCGCCGCTTACAAGCACAAGGTTGAAAAGGTTTGCACCAACAACATTGCCAAGCGATAACGAGCCGTGACCCTTTAAAAGTGCAGTAATAGCGGTTACAAGTTCGGGTAAAGATGTGCCCAAAGCTACAATTGTAAGGCCGATAACCTTTTCCGAAACGCCTAAGCTTTCGGCAATAATAATTGCATTATCTACAAGCAAATCCGCACCAAAGGCAATCATTGCCGCACCAATTATCAATAAAATAATATCCTTTAAAAGCGAGTCTTTTGTGCCATCCTTTTCGGATTCTACAACGTGGTCTTCACCTGTAGCAGCTTCAAGCTCGGCTTCACTTGCATTTTCAATATCGGGAGCATTTTTCATTTTGAGTATTGTCATTGCCATATAAGTTACAAAGGTTGCAAGCAAAACAATACCTATAAGGCGTGAAAAATCACCTAACACATAAGCCGAGAAGCAATAAATTGCCGCCGCAACAAAGAAAAATACAACAGGAAGCATTAAACTTTTTCTTGCAGCAACACCGGGCTTTATTGAAATGGTAATCGCCAATATAAGTGCAGTATTGCAAATAATCGAGCCAATAGCATTACCATAAGCGATAGAACCGCTGCCCTGCAATGCCGCACCCGCCGACACCATAACCTCGGGTAAGGTAGTGCCAATAGAAACAACCGTTGCACCAATCAAAATTTCGGGCAAGTTAAAGCGACGTGCTATACCCGAAGCGCCGTCTACAAACCAGTCACCGCCCTTAATTAAAAGAACGAAACCAACCGCCAATAAAATAATCGGAACCCACATAACAAACTCTCCTTTACTTTTATAGAATTATTGTATCACAAAAACCAACGGTCAGCAAGTACAAATATCAACTTATGCCGAATTAAAGGGTCATAACGAGAATAAAAATTATGCAACATTAACCTTTACTTTTTGTTTTTTTACTACTATAATTGTTTTAAAATTAAAGGGGATGTTACAAATTGAAGAATTTTTATTTAAAGCCTGAATTTTTTAATACTATAAAAAAATACTCAGCTTCCCAATTTATAAACGACATTGTAGCAGGTGTTATAGTTGCAATAATTGCCCTGCCCTTGTCTATTGCTTTGGCTTTAGCATCAGGTGTTGAGCCTGCTTGCGGTATTTACACCGCAATTGCGGCGGGATTTTTTGTTTCCCTTATGGGTGGAAGTCGCATACAAATCGCAGGTCCCACAGCCGCATTCGCATCCATAGTTGCAGGTATTGTTGCAACTCAAGGTATGGACGGTCTTTTTATTGCCACTATTCTTGCGGGTGTTATGCTTATTTTAATGGGTGTTTTCCGCTTTGGCTCACTTATTAAATTTATTCCACACACAATAACAGTCGGCTTTACATCGGGTATTGCCCTTACCATTTTAATCGGACAAATTAAAGATTTTCTCGGTCTTACATACGCAGCCGGTGTTAAACCCATTGAAACAATTGAAAAAATCGAAGCCAATATCGAATTTATCGGTAGTTTTTCTTGGCAGGCTCTCGTCGTTGGTATTGTTAGCCTCCTAATACTTATAATTTACCCCAAATTTGAAAAAAGAGTACCCCCATCATTAATTGCCGTTTTAGTAGGCGGACTTATGGTTGCGTTCCTACCCGGCTTCCATGATGGTGTATACACAATCCGTGACCTTTATACCATTCCTACAGGTCTACCTAAGGTGAATTTCGGCGGTATGGATTTAAGTTTTGCAAAAATCTCAGCCGTATTACCCGACGCATTTACAATAGCTATTCTTGCGGCTATTGAATCGCTTCTCTCTTGTGTTGTAGCTGACAGTATGGTAAACGCCCGTCACAATTCTAATGCAGAACTCGTCGGCCAAGGTATCGGCAATATTGCATCTGTCCTTTTCGGCGGCATTCCCGCAACAGGCGCTATTGCACGTACAGCGGCAAACGCTAAAAACGGTGGCAGAACACCCGTTGCAGGTATGGTACACGCCATTGTTTTGTTACTTGTTTTATTGTTCCTTATGCCCTATGCAGGACTTATCCCAATGCCTACCATTGCCGCAATATTGTTTATGGTAGCATATAATATGAGCGAATGGAAAAAGTTTGTGAGAATAGTAAAAACCGCACCAAAAAGCGATATACTAATTCTTCTTGTGACCTTTGTGCTTACCGTAATATTTGACCTTGTGGTTGCAATTGCCGTTGGTATGGTACTTGCCGCTATGCTCTTTATGAAGCGTATGAGCGACGAAACCGCTGTAAACGGTTGGAAGTATATCGACCCCGACACCGACGAAGACGGCATAAACCTAAAGGTAGTACCTAAGGATGTAAGAGTTTACGAAATCAGCGGACCGTTATTCTTCGGCGCAGCAGATAAAATCCCCGAAATTATTTTAAAGGACTACACCCGTTGCCTTATTCTTAGAATGCGCGCTGTTCCATCACTTGATTCAACCGCACTTAACGCCCTTGAGTTACTTTTAGAAAAGTGCAAAAAGCAAGATGTACGCTTAATTCTATCCCACGTGAACGAACAACCATTAAATGCTATGCAAAAGTCAGGCTTTTACGATATGGTAGGCGAAGAAAACTTCTGCTTACATATTGACGAAGCACTCGAAAAAGCATCAAAATAATTACCTATATGGCTAAAAAGCACCCTGAAAGTTGAACACTTTCAGGGTGCTTTTAATTAATCCACTTTTAAAACTCGATTTATTTTAGGGAATTTCGATTCGCTTCCAAAAACCCTATCAATAACCTTGCCCCAAGCCTTAATAATCGGTGAATTTATTATGGTTGTCACAATTGTACCAAGCCCAATACTATGAAAAGAAGTGTAATATACGGTTGACCAATCAAACTCCTTTAAATCACCAAAAAGGGTCAAAACCAAAATTATCGTAATGGTGAGAAGCGAAATATCAAAGCCCCATTTAGTTTTATTTATGCTGATTTTAAAGGTGCTTGAAACCTCTTTAACAAACATTTCATAAACCTGCAAGGGCAAATTTGTACGAAAAAAGCAAGCCACACCAAATGCGGTAAAAATATCACCCACAATAAGCATAACCCAGCGCAAAACAACACCCTCGAATGCAACGTCCTTCAAAATCCACAAAAACAAATCAAGGGTATAGCCGTAAATAACCGCAACCGCAAATGTGAGTAAAAAACGCCAATTAAAACGTTTTATTATTAAACAAAGTAAAACAAGTAGTATTCCTTGGATAATATATTCGGTAACACCAACGCTAAAAAATTGGCATATAGGCGCTACCGCCTCAGCCACCACAAAAGCAGGTGCGGCAATCATAGAAACGCCAAGCCCTGTTTTACTGCAAATAGACACACCAAGGGCTACAAATATAGTACCTAAAAGCCATAATAACTCGCTCGCTTTTTCAATTCTTTTCATATAATCACATCCTATGTTCGATTATAACACAAACCAAAAAAACAAACAAGCACCCCTTTCGTTTGAAAAGGACTTTTACTTTTTATTGCATATATACATCGAATATGCTAAAATTAATAAAAAAACAAAATAAAAATAAAAAGGAAGGGTTTTATGCTAGAAAAGCTTTTCAAACTCAAAGAAAACAATACAACCGTCAAAACCGAAGTTATCGCAGGTATCACAACCTTTATGACAATGGCTTACATATTAGCGGTTAATCCCAGTATCCTTGCTGATGCGGGTATGGATTCCACCGCTGTTTTGCTCGCTACTGCCATTGCTTCATTTATTGGCACTGCATGTATGTCTTTAATGGCAAATATGCCTTTTGTGCTTTCGGCAGGTATGGGACTCAATGCATATCTTGCTTATACCGTTGTGCAAGGAATGGGTTATTCGTGGAAAATAGCCCTTATGGCAGTTTTTGTAGAAGGTCTTATTTTCATCGTTCTATCACTTACCAATGTACGAGAAGCAATTTTTAACGCCATTCCCTTAACGCTTAAACGCGGTGTTTCGGTTGGCATCGGCTTGTTCATTGCTTTTATAGGGCTTCAAAATGCAGGCTTGGCTGTGGACTCCTCAACACTTGTTACAATCACAAGCT
Source organism: Acutalibacteraceae bacterium (assembly GCA_045656485.1). Taxonomy (GTDB): domain Bacteria; phylum Bacillota; class Clostridia; order Oscillospirales; family Acutalibacteraceae; genus UBA737. Next base: position 5,503 of record JAZORK010000136.1, read on the forward strand.
TTACCGACAATTTCAACACCCACGGCATTTGTGCCATTTTGGCAATTTTTGGTTTGCTATTTACCGCTATTTTGCACATCCGCGGAATAAAGGGCTCTATCCTTATCGGTATCGTTACTACTTGGATTGTGGGCATTGCCTGTCAGCTTATAGGTATTTATGTTCCCACCCCTGACAATGGCTTCTATTCTTTAATACCAGCATCTATAATATCCTTTGATTTTTCAAAATTAGGCGAAACCTTCGGCCAGTGCTTTAACGTAGAATGGAGCACTATCCGTCCTCTTGATTTTATCGTAGTAATTTTTGCGTTTTTATTTGTAGATTTGTTCGATACTCTCGGTACACTTATCGGTGTAGCAACCAAGGCAAATATGTTGGATGAAAACGGACACTTGCCTCGCGTTAAACCCGCCTTATTAGCGGATGCAATCGGCACCTCTGCCGGTGCAGTTCTCGGTACATCTACCGTAACTACCTTTGTAGAATCCGCTTCTGGTGTTGCAGCAGGAGGCCGTACAGGTCTTACCTCTATGGTATCAGGCGTACTCTTCCTAATATCAACTCTATTCGCCCCCTTATTCACTTCTATTCCCTCTTTTGCTACAGCTCCGGCACTAATTATGGTTGGATTCCTTATGGTAAGCTCGGTTACAGAAATTAGCTTTAAAGACGACAACCTAACCGAAGCTATTCCCGCTTATATTGCTATCATCGCTATGCCTTTGTTTTACAGTATATCCGAAGGTATTAGCTTAGGAATAATATCATACGTGGTGCTCAATGTTTGCACAGGAAAAGCAAAAAAAGTTACGCCATTAATGTATATTCTTACCGTTCTATTTATACTCAAGTATATATTCCTATAATATATGCCTTATATAATCAAAACAAAACTGACTTCGTTTTTACGAAGTCAGTTTTGTTTTGAGTGTTGCGAACCATTATGATGCCAACTTGCACTTTGTTTTACTATGTTTACCCAAGATCAAAATAAATACTATTTTGTATATGACCATCGTTAGAACAGTTAAAACTTTCACCCGGAATTTCAAATCTAAGTGTGGTTTCGTTTAATCGTTCCGTTTTTAAAGGGGTGCGTTCTTCCGTTTCGATATCTACCTTATAAATAATTATATTTTCCGCTAAATCAGTATCACGAAAAGTAACATCAAAAACAACCTTATCATACTTGTTTTTCGGACTGGATGAATAGAGATAATAAAAGTCATATAATTCTTCAGGTTGTATCAAAACATAATTGCTATCTATATATCCTACACCGATTGTTTTTGAAGTAACCGAAAGAATTTGTGTATGAAAAATATTGTCACAGGTATCATTAATGGTTCTCTTTTGTGTTTCTATTTCATAATACTTATCAGTAATCCCATCAAAATTATAATCCTCAATTTCAATAAAATGGAAAATTCCGCCTTCATCCATCAAAGGATATAAGATACCGTCTTTTTTAAATGCGCGAAAATTAAAATTATAACAAATTATTGGAATAAAAATAGAAACAAGTAACAGTGCCCAAATTCGAACACGGTTTTTTAACACGACTTTTAAAATAATCGAAGTGATAACGGCCGCGACCGTAAGCCAAAAATAATAAAAAACAATAGCGGAACTTGGCGGCAACCAATCACCTGCACCGTCAGCGTAGGCAATATTATAATTAATTATAAAAACAAAACCGCAAACCAAAATTAAAGCAAGAGTAAATATTCCGAGTATCTTCCACGTGGCATATTTTTGACTTTTTTTATTTTTACTAGTTTCTTCCATAGCTTCACCGCCTTTGTTTCATTATAGCAAAGATTTACAGTTAAATCAATGCGAAGCATTGAAAAAACTTCTTCACTATTCACTATTACTTCTTACTTCCCAAAAATCCGAGTTGGGTAAGAAAAAAGTGAAGAGTGAAGAGGTAATAGTGAAAAAGTAAAATCCCCGTACTTATCGTACGAGGATTTTTGGTGGGAGCGGGTGGATTCGAACCACCGAAGTCGAAGACAACAGATTTACAGTCTGCCCCCTTTGGCCACTCGGGAACACTCCCATATTTAGTTTATAAACGCTGGAGCTGGTGGACGGACTCGAACCCCCGACCTGCTGATTACAAATCAGCTGCTCTACCAACTGAGCTACACCAGCATTTTCAAGCGCCTAAATAATATACCACAATAATCCCTCTTTGTCAAGCAATATTTTTATATTTTTTAAAAAATTTGTCGGAACTTTAAAATAAAAAAATATTGACAACAGCCAAGACCGGTGTTATACTCTTATTGCAATTAGGGAGCTTGATGAAACTCAGGCTGAGAGGGAATCCGTTTTACTATGATTCCGACCGATAACCTGATGCGGATAATGCCGCCGTAGGGAAATACAGTGCCGTATTTACCACAGGTTTTTTGCCTGTGGTTTTTTCTTTTTGTATTTCCGTGAGCGAAAATCTTAAAACTCAAGGTAATTGCGTAAAAAATAGCTGTGCAGAGCTATACTACAAAAGGAGAACAAAAAATGAAAAGAAAACAACTTTACAAAATTTGTGAATGTGCGGTTTTAATTGCGCTCTCACTTGCTCTAATGCCAATTGAAATTCCCGGTCCTGCTTTTGGCGGGGATATTGATTTGGTTATGATACCCTTATTTATCTTAGCTTATCGCAACGGTGCGGCTTACGGCGTTGCCGCAGGTGCTGCATTTGGATTTTTAAAATGTCTTATAGGCGGAGGTATTGGCTGGGGGTTACCATCGGTATTGCTTGACTACGTTTTAGCATACGCAGCAGTTGGTATTGCAGGCTTCTTTAAAGACAAGTCTTGGGCTATTGAGCTCGCTACATTTACAGGTTGCTTTGCAAGATTTATAATACACTTTATCAGCGGTATTACCCTTTATATGATAACCGCTCCTACCGAGGTTGGCGGTATCACTATCGGCAATCCCGTGCTTTATTCAATTATTTACAACGCACTTTATATGCTTCCGAATACTGTAATAGCAATAATAATTATGTCGTTATTACGTCTTCCACTTAAAAAACTCAAAAAAGCGTAAGCAAAAACTGATTTTCTGCACAAAATCTATGCCTTAAACAAAAGCCGCAGGTTACTGCGGCTTGAATTTTTTAAAATATACCGCACATAATAACCTAAGAATATATTACTTTGGTGATTTTTATGTGTACCGCAATAAGCTTTAATGCCGACAATTTCTATTTTGGAAGAACGCTTGACTACGAGCATACCTTTGGCGAAAACATTACCATAACTCCACGAAATTTCGCCTTAAACTTTGCCGATATTGGTGTTATGGATAAACACTATGCCATTATAGGCATGGCGCATAAAGCTGAAAATTACCCCCTTTATTACGATGCTTTAAACGAAAAAGGTCTTTGTATTGCGGCACTTAATTTTGTAGGTAATGCCCATTACCGTGAAGAATTGCCCAGCAAAGACAATATCTCACATTTTGAGCTTATTTTATGGCTTT
>JAZORK010000137.1:0-1015 GCA_045656485.1 Acutalibacteraceae bacterium
ACGGGTTTATACCTCACCTTCCCCCTTACCACTCCGATACCACTCCGTTATCACTCTGAACTTTTACCGAACTTTTACCGAATCATTACCGAAGGAACTCCGAAGGAAAACCGAAGGAACGCCCAACTCTCTCATACGCGCACGCGCGCGTACCTTATATATACTATATAGCGAGAAGTGTATAAGGTGAATAATTTTGGTTAATACATTCTAATAATCTGTAATTTTGGTAGTGTATATACCGACTGACTATTCCAATTTTGTCTATATATTTGTTTAATTCGCACCATTCGCCGTTATAAGCAAGGCATTCTATAATTTCATTAAAAATGCCATCATTGATTATCAGCGACTTACAAAGAAAGTTATGTTTTATAGCAAAAAATATGCGAAAATATTTGGTGGATTGAGAAAAAAGCAGTACCTTTGCACCCGATTTCGCGCTCAACGCAAGCGAGCGGTTAAATGACGCGAATGATACTGGAAAACGTAATGCTGAAAATCAGTCACTTACGAAGAAAGTGAAAAAATAATGCAAAAAAGTTGCTTAAAAATTTGGTCGGTCCAAAAAAAAGCAGTACCTTTGCAGCCGATTTCGCGATAAACGAAAAGTGAAGCGAAAATCAACAGTGATCTTTGAGAGATTGAAGCAATAATGTAGTACAAGCGAGTAGGAAACTACTCAATTGGGAAACTGAAAAAAACGTGTAATACGAAATTTATATTATACGGTTCCCGTTAATAAAGTACACAATAGATTAAGGTTATTCTGAGCTAAAAATTAATTTCTTTTTTTACAACGAAGAGTTTGATCCTGGCTCAGGATGAACGCTAGCGACAGGCCTAACACATGCAAGTCGAGGGGCAGCATGGAAGTAGCTTGCTACTTCTGATGGCGACCGGCGCACGGGTGCGTAACAGGTGTGCAATCTGTCCATAATCGGGGAATAGCCCAGCGAAAGTTGGATTAATGCTCCATGTGAGTTTTAGAGGCATCTCTTTAACTTGAAACGTA
>JAZORK010000138.1:0-6772 GCA_045656485.1 Acutalibacteraceae bacterium
CAACACCTTACTTAAGGTTTATTTAATTACGGTCTCACCAATGTTTTCGTTATCGGCGTTAGTGAAAACCTTAAAAACGGTTAAAAAGCAAATTTTAATATCAAGCCATAAAGAAACGTTGTTTACGTACCAAGTGTTAAGCTCAATACGTCTATTCCATTCAACTGCTTTTCTACCGTTGATTTGTGCCCAACCTGTTATTCCAGGGCGGACATTGAACATACGAAGTTGTTCTTTTGTGTATTCGTTTAAGGGCCAAGGGTGATAGGTTAAAGGCGGACGCGGGCCGATAAAACTCATATTGCCTTTTAGCACGTTCAAAGCTTGGGGAAGTTCATCTATGCTTGTTTTTCTAAGAATTTTACCTATGCGTGTAATACGTACATCGGAATCGTCAGAATAGACACCGCCCTTTTCGGCACCCACGCACATTGAACGAAATTTGTATATGTAAAATTCTTTTCCGTTGAGGCCTAGTCTTTTTTGTTTAAAAATAACAGGACCCTTAGAATCGATTTTAATAGCTAAGGCACTGATTAGTAAAATTGGCGAAGTTAGTACCAAAATAAGAAATGAGAACAAAATATCTATTGCTCTTTTTATGTACAAGTTGTAAAAACCGTTGCAGTTTTTATCCAATATGGCAGGGTCGAATTTTTCTGCTTCTGACTGAGGTGTCAAGAGGGAAGCGTTGGTTTGTTGTTTTTCAATAGTTTGATTCGCCATTTGCGTCACCTACTTTATCAAAATTATCAATAGATATAGTTATACATATATATAATAGCACAAAGGGCTTTTTAAGTCAATTGCAAATATGCGTATATAATACAAGCACCCGGTCATATTTTTTAATACGAAAGGGTGCTTTTTTATGAGATTTTTTATTGTTACAAAAAAACAGTTAATGTTTGCACTTGTCTTTGTGGTAGCGGTAGTAATTTTGGGTGTGGGGTCGTTGAAAAGTTTTGCTGACAATAACCGACTTTTACCCATTTATTGCGTAGAAACCGAGAAAAAACAGGTGGCAATCAGCTTCGATGCAGCTTGGGGAAATGACGACACTCAGCAGTTGATAGACATCCTTGCCGAGTACGATGTTCCTGCAACCTTTTTCGTTGTTGGTGCGTGGGTGGATAAATATCCCGAATCGGTAAAGGCGCTATCAGATGCGGGTCACCAGATACAAAATCACTCCAACACACACCCGCATTTGCCACAGTTGTCACGTGGGCAAATTAAGGATGAAATTATCACCTGTAACGAAAAAATTAAGTCGGTAACGGGGGTGGAGCCGACCCTTTTGCGCCCGCCTTACGGGGACTACGACAATGCCTTAATTGAAACAATGGATGAGCTTAAAATGTATACAATCCAGTGGGATGTTGACAGCCTCGACTGGAAGGAAAATGCCACACCGCAAACTATTTGTAATAGGGTGACAAAAAAGGTTAAAAATGGCTCTATTGTGCTGTTTCACAATGATGCCGACCATACACCCGAAGCCTTGCCGCAAATACTTAAATGCCTCAAAGACGAGGGTTATGAATTTGTGTTTATAAGTGATTTGATTTTAAAGGAAAATTATGAAATCAAGCACGACGGAACGCAGTGCAAAAAAGACGGCGAATAGCCGTCTTTCTTATATATTGTGTCAAAACATAGAATTGTCCCTTGTGTTAATATTGGTTATTTACTTAAAGTAAGCACAGCAAAAACATTGCATTTTTGGCCTTCGGCTTCAATCCCATTTTTATATACATCACAATCGGTAACAATACGGTATTTTCCTTCTTTGGAAAAGTCGTGACCTTCATGAAAAAAATGGATATATCTTATTATCTGTCCTGCGGGTACCGTGTGTGCGCCAACTTCATTATCCTCGGCGTTGTTCTCCTTACAAGAAATCCATTTGCCATTTTCAAAACGTTCAATGTGATAATTCGGGTTGTAAGTAACAATATATTCGGTATTGTTAACTAATTCGGTGTATATTTTGGATTTTTCACCATCGAATACCACCTTCGTAATACTATAATCCACACCATCAAAATCAGTGAATTTTTCACCCAAAACCACTTTGGAGTTTGTCTCGAATTCGCTTGAAATAGTGGCTTTATTCTCTTTGTTTTCTTTTTTGCAACCAGCAAGGCAAAAAATCAGTGATAGTAAACAAATTAATGCCAATAATTTTTTCATTTTCAAAACCCCTTAAAAAATGCGTCTCTCAAGAGACATAAGACAGAGAACCGTTCTTTGTCTTTTTTTATGAAATTGCGTGACACCCACATTATACCATATTAATGCAAAATGAACAAGCCCTTATTAAAACGTTACTTTTGTATCTAATGATGATTCTCTTGACAGGAAATAAAGCGCCACCGCCGACAGCATTTGCAGAAGGGTTACGAGCAAAGTTAAAAATGGCTCGATTGTGCTGTTTCATAATGACGCTGACCACACACCTGCCGCCCTGCCGAATATACTAAAATGCCTTAAAGATGACGGGCATGAGTTTGCGTTTATAAGTGATTTGATTTTAAAGGAAAATTACGAGATAAAGCACGATGGAACGCAGTGCAAAATATCATAATGAGCAAAAAAGAAAAGCGATTGAACAAGATATTCAAGCACTATATGAAACATTGCAAAAGGAAATTTGCGAAGAAAAAAAGATATGAGAGATTTTGCTTTCTCTCATATCTTTTTTATCTGTTCGACATATTGTAATTTTACTAATTCGTATCTTATAACTATCAGCTGTTATCTTTATCGTGCCCTGTCATTTTTTTGAGTTTTGGTAAAATACAGTAAAACAAGCACATAAAAAGAAAATATAGCACCACTGCTATCAACATTTTGCCAATTTCTATATAACCCTTATCTACAAAAGAAAATAATACATAGATTACACCAAATATTATTGCAGACAAAAAATTTATAAACACTCGTTTTTTCAGAAGCTTTCTCATAATTTATCACCTTCATAAATTCTTATTTATCGAATAGATTATACCACATTTATCTCATAAATTAAATAATTTTGAAAGGTATAAAAAACTTATGCAGGGAACCGTCTTTTATCTTTTCATAGTCTATTTGTTTATGATTTACTATTAAATTATTTAGAAAATAAGCTTTGCAATTCTTCGATATTGTAAACTTGACCTTCATATCTATTATGAAGGTTTTTATGTTTGTTTTGGTCGACTGCGAAAATTTGATTTTTAGTATAAAGAATTGCAATTTTTGTGGTGTTATTCACATTTTCGGTAAAATACCTTTTAGCTTTTTTATAAAGTGGGTCGGAGATTTTCAAAACATCGGGGATTTGTACCGATGAAGAACAGCACAGTAAATCACAAAGAATTTTTTCTCGCAATATTTGTTTGTCGCATTTTGTGCTAAAGAAATTGTAAAGTTTTTCTGCATAGTCGCAAAGCTTCATTTTGCTTCCGTTCACTGAGTTTCCAAAATCGTTAAAAAGGTCGAAAGGCGAAATTCCTACTTCTTCGGTTAGATATTCTAAAGTAAACATAAAGCGTCCGCTATTATAAAGCCTGTCGAGAGCATCTTCGCAGTTTTTAAGCATTTTTATTTCAGCGGCAGAAAGCCACGGGGTTGATGTGACTTCATAGGGTGGTTCGTCACCGAATATGCAAGGGTATTTTTCACTGTTTTCACGCATTTCGGCACCGTAAAGAAGTTTTAAAAATCCCATTTGCAGCATGTGTGCTTTAAGGGAATAGCCAATATTAAAGCTATTCTTAAAGCTTTCAAGGTCTTCACCTGTGAGCCCTGCAATAAGGTCAATGTGAATGTGCATATTGTTAAAGCTTATAAGTTTTTTGATATTTTCAATAAGCTTTTTTGTGTTGGTTTTTCGGTTAATTTTTTGTAAAACTTCTTCGTTAAATGACTGCATTCCTATTTCAAGTTGTATTGCACCGCAGGGCATCGAAGCTAAAATTTCAAGTGTGCTTGTCTTTAAAATATCACCTGCGATTTCAAAATGAAAACACACATTTTCGGGGATTTCTTTACCATAATTTTCTTTTATGAAAAGAAGAATTTCGTTAGCCCTTTCGGCATTAGCATTAAATGTGCGGTCAACGAATTTTATTGTTTTTGTACCGCTTGTGGATAGTTTCAAAATATCTTGCTTAACTCTTTTTAAATCAAAAAATCGAAGGGGCGAGCATCTTCCCGAAAGGCAAAATGCACAGCGGTATGGACAACCTCTTGCAGTTTCGATATAAGCGATTCTACCACCGAGTTGTTCGAAAAATTCGTCGCTAAATGGTGACGGTGGAGTGTCGGTATATTCCTTTTCGGAAATGGTAATAATTTCTCCGTTTTGTCTGTATGTAAGCCCCGAAACGTGAGATAATTCTTCGTTCATATTGTCAAGAAAATCGGGGAAAGTCCATTCACCCTCACCGGCAAGAACAAAATCAATGAAGTCATATTTTTCAAGAACATCTTTAGCTCGATATGCAACCTCAGGACCACCGAGAATAATTTTTGCATTACAGTTTTGCTTTATGAAGCGAGCGGTTTCTAAAGTTTTTGTAATGTTCCAAATATAGCAAGAAAATGCCACGACTTCCGGTTTTTCACTTATGATTTTTTGGGCAAAACTTTCGGTATCGCCGTTGATAGTGCTTTCTAAAACTAAAATATCATACGCTTTTTTTGAAAATTCACGAACGCCTGCCATTAAGCACCAAGGGGCAAGCGAAGCGTGCACAAATTTTGAATTAAGACAAGAAATAATAACCTTCATAATTTCCCTTTCGAGGATATTAAAATTTTGGATAATAAAAATTGTATCACATATTGCGTATAAAATAAAGCGTTTTATTATTTTGCTATTTTGGCGTGTAAAAAAGCCATCTCAACTGTTGCCAGTAGGGACAGCCTTGACTGGAAGGAAAACGCCACACCGCAAACTATTTGCAATAGGATGACAAAAAAGGTTAAAAATGACTCTATTGTGCTGTTTCTTGGGCGTGCTGACCACACACCCGAAGCCTTGCCGCAAATACTTAAATGCCTTAAAGACGATGGGTATGAGTTTGTGTTTATAAGTGATTTGATTTTAAAGGAAAATTATGAAATCAAGCACGACGGAACACAGTGTAAAAAAGACGACGAATAGCCGTCTTTTTTAATGAATGATGAATATTGAATAATGAAAAATGAATAATTTCGGTGTGCCTTCGGCACGGATATAAGGCAGAAAGAGCAGTCTTAAAAAAGACTGCTCTTTCAAAAAATAAAGACAAAGGAAATGTGTAAATTTAAGCAATATGCTTTTTAACGTTTTGTGTTTTAACAACACGCAAACGCTTACGGCGTATGCGAGATAAAACCTTTTCTTCAAAGGCTACAAGGCGCTCTTCATTAAAAAGGCCCCAGATAATAAAAGCTACAACAGCTATTTCAAATAAAGTTCTTAAAGTATCAACAAAAGTCATTTTCATTACCTCCCGAACATTTGTTCGTTAATCTTATTATAATCTATTTTATGCAAATGTCAAGCATTTTTTGCATAAATTTTTAACTTTTTTTAGTTTCTGTAATAAGAATAACAAATTCAATGTCCAAAAAGCAGGACTTTAAAATGGAAGCTTGTAATCATTCCAGTCGTAATAGCGTTCGCATACCTCGTCAAAGGTTGGATTCTTTTCTAAAAAGTCATAAAGTGCATTGTAAGCTTTTTGTTTAGGCAGACTAAAATGGCTGAATGAAGTGTCTTTCCGGTTTTGTTTAAGGTCTTTTAAAGTGAAATCGGTTTTGGTTTCCATATTGTCAAAATAATCTTTACGATATATTTTAGCAAGATAGCGTTGCGCTTGTTCGGCAATTTGCACATCCTTAGCACAGGCGAATTTGGTAAGATAGGGAACACCCTCATCCCCTAAATTGTAAAGGGCGGTAATGTCGATGTTTTTAAGCTGACCGTTTTTATAGACTTCATAATTATATTTGGCACAAACGGCATTCACGTTAAATGTGCCGAGCAGCAATACAATAACACTAGCCGATACCAAGCCGACTTTTATAATATTGATTTTATTGCAGTAAACCTTAAGCGCAATGCTTATGAAAACTACCGCCAAAAACAGCATAAATGCGCTTGTGGTAAGTCGCTTTACTGTCATACCGTAGGTGTCAATATAAAGCACCATTTTTGAAATTGCGGTGGTTATAATAACAAGTGTAAATAGCGAAATAAAGGTGTTAAGCAGTTTTATACTGGGGCAAACCTTTCTTTTTTGCTTTTTGGCAAGCATTAAAGTTATAAAAACTATAAAAAGGTTTATAACTGCAATAGCGCACATTTCGAAAAAGCCTTTGCGGGCGTACTCGGCGTAGGTGATTTTGCCCTCGGGCAAAAAGCCTTTAAATGCGCTAAAAAAGTAAGCCAACTGTGAAAATAGGTAAAGTAAATAACAAGAAGATATTGCCGATAAAAATGAGATAATATAGACGTTTTCAATGCCTTTGAATTTTGGCTTGCCTATTTTTGAAACACGGCCGAATTTAAGCGAAAAGCCGTAAGAGATAACAAAAATTGAAAGGAATAAACCAAAAACTCCCTTAAAGAAGGTGGAAGATGTACCCTTAAAAATACTGCTTACTAAACCTTCAAAGGCATCGTCAGAAGAAATTAGCAAAGGCACCACAACAATAAGCACGGGCAGAGCACAGGCCAAACCTGCAACCACTTTACCAAAGGTTTTTTTACCGCTGCGGTTTGCAAAAAGTG
>JAZORK010000139.1:0-2253 GCA_045656485.1 Acutalibacteraceae bacterium
AGCTTGCGCCGTTATATCTCAACTCATACTTTCGCCCACTTAATAGAATTGTGTTGACCTTTACCCCATTAAAAGTGTTGCTGTCAACAACAAATGCTGCGTATGTTGGCACTTGTATTGTTACCCTCTGCCCGTTTTCCCACTGTAAAGGCATATAACTTGAACGAAAATCAATCGTATAACTATTTGCCACCCATTCGGGAATAGTTAGAGATGATATATAAATTCTCGGCGCTTGGGGTACATTGAAAGTTATTTTATATTGGCTATAATCCCCCGTTGTTGTTAGTGTGTATATTGTCATATTGCTCTCAAACGCTGTTGATGTAAATAATGTCGTCCAACTTGTGCCGTTGTTTGAGCCTTGTATAGTCCAATTTATCCCCGTTGTGTCGCCAGATTTTCCTAACAGCAAACCCATTTTCTTTATGTTTACTGCAATAGGGAAAATCATTGTGTAAGTGTGTGTTGTTCCGTATTCACTACCCCAACTTGTATCCTCGTTGCCATCAACAGCCTTTTCAACAGAATAATCGCCGTTTATTGCAGAGCTTGCAACAACTTTATAAGTTCCACTTGTTGCACTTGTTAAATTGCTTACTGTCCAATTTGAAGTAGGTAAAGGCGTTGTTGTGCCACTTGTTGCATTTTTGATTGTGGTATAAGGTGTTGCGCTGTAAAAACGCCCCGTCAATCTGCTTTGTATAATGCTTTCAAGCGTTGCCTTGTCAATGGGTGTCCCCACAACTGTCGGTTCGTCTGCCCGTTCCATTGTGAAAACATCAGCTTGACCGCTTACGGGGGTTAATTTTACCCGCCCCGCATATTTCGGCACTCTGTCAACAATAATTTTTTCTATCATTTCTTAACCCCCTTTATATTTCGCCTGCAAAAACATCATTACAATAAAACCTTGCAGCAAGCATATTGTTTATAAGTGTTTCAACATCATATAAAATCTTTTCAATGTTGTTAGCCTCTTCAATATCCAATGCCCCCGTGTCTGTCGGTGTCGGGGGTGTGGTTTCAAATTGTGCCATAGCCTCACGGATAACCGATACACATTTTAAATAGTGTGTCAAATCTTCTGCCGTTGGTATGCTTGCTATGGTCCAATTAGTTTTTGCAGTAAAATTTGTTTGGTATGTTATATATCCCGCCTCGGTTAGTCTGTCACGCAAATAATTAAGAGCCTCGCCCACTCGGTTTAAATCGCCTTTGTTGTAAGTCCCTTTCATATTGCCTGCAAGCCATTCTGCCTGCTCTGCTTCGGTCATATTTAAAAAGCCCTTATTTCTTAAATACTCCCAATGCTGATAATCTGCAGCCGTGCGGTCTGTAATAAGGGTTGTAAAATCAAATGCCATAATAAAGCCCCCCTATTCGTCTAATAACATTTCTGTATCACTTACAGTAATGTTTGATGTTGTAACGGTCATTTTTGTTATATTTCCGCTTTTGAAACTATCCCACGGCAAAGCTGCTTGATATTTCCCCGCTGCTTTTTGCCCGTTCAAAATGTGTTTAAAACTGTATTTATTGCGCCGTTGGTAATACGCCATTATATTGTTTGCCAATGTTTGAGCGTTTGAAGAATTAACCAAATAACACTTATCAAACTTTTTCACATTTTCAGGATCGCTTGTAACTGTATTCGGGTTGGTTGCACTAAATACTTGCGCCGTGTATTTGTATTTAACCCCGTTAAATTCAATACTTGTATCATTGTCCGCTGGTCTTTCGTCCACAATATCAAAAGCCGTAATTTCTACGCCTGTTACTGTGTCACTTGTTGCAACCTTACCACCTGTATATGTTTGCTTTTCGGGGATTGTTTCAGCCGTTTCATTTGTGGGCGGAAAAATACGAATTTTATTTGTCCCCGTGGTATCTACTACAGCACCCAAAGCAAATGCGATATATTGCAGAGCCTCACGCCCTTTTTTGTTTGGCTCTAAATATCCTTTTAAAGTGCTTTCTTTGTATGCGGCGTCAATGTCAAACTCATAAACCCCGCCAAAAACATCATTTAAAACAGTTTCAAGCGGTGTATCTGTCAACCACAAGCCCCCGTTTACTGTTACAACTTCAAGCAACCCAATAGCATCTTTACAAGAAAAACTAATGTCAAGCCGTCCCGTTCTTTCGCCTTTGTCTATATAGTAAACACCTATCAAGTCCCCGTTTTCTGTCAGTTCAACGGGCTGTTTCTTTTGGAATATATAATCAACCTCATCCGTGCTGTGTACGCTT
>JAZORK010000140.1:0-24502 GCA_045656485.1 Acutalibacteraceae bacterium
CTTTACCATATATCACTACTCGAAAAATTTGATTTTACCGATATTGTTTTGTCGCTTAAATCGTCCGACACATTTAAAATGTACCGTGCCTACGAATTAGCTGCCGAAAAGTGTAAATACCCATTGCATTTAGGCGTTACCGAAGCGGGAACCGAGAGTATGGGTGTTATAAAATCGGCGGCAGGTATTGGCGGTCTAATACTACGTGGCATTGGTAATACTATTCGTGTTTCCTTAACCGATGACCCCGTTAAAGAAGTAGAAGCAGGTATTAAGCTTTTAAAGGCTATTGGTATTAGGAATGACGGCATAAAATTCGTTTCTTGCCCTACTTGTGGCAGAACCGAAATTGACTTAATCGGTATTGCAAAAAAGGCGGAAGAACGCCTTAAGGATGTTAACAAAAATATAACCGTAGCAATTATGGGCTGTGTTGTAAACGGTCCTGGTGAAGCGAGTGCTGCTGATATTGGCATTGCTGGCGGTAAAGGCTGCGGTGTGCTCTTTAAAAAGGGCGAAATTATTTGTAAATTGCAAGAAAACGAATTGCTAGATAGATTAGTTGAAGAAATAGAAAAAATGTAACGGAGTTGTAAGAATGGCTACCCCACGGTTTTTAGATGTGTTTTCGGGCTTTTTGGAAGAGAAAATAAGCCAAAAATTAGAAAATGCACTGCTTTCAAAATGTAATTTAAACATTGATGAAAGATTTTTAGAGGTTGTAATAACCAGCCCTATTTACATAACAAATGAAAATCAAATTAAAATAAATACTGCCTTACGCACGGCTTTACAGTTAAAATCTTGTGAGGTTGGCTTTGTCTTTACGGGTGGCTTATCGGTTGAGGCATGTGCGGATGTTGCCGAAGAATTGAAAATCAAAAATCCTGCGGTAAATGGCTATTTATCGGGAGCTGAATATGAATTATCCGGCAATCGTGTAATTATAACTCTAAAACACGGCGGTTATGAAAAAATACTTGAAAGTAACTTTGTAAACGATTTTGCTATAGTTATTAAAAACCGCTTTGATACTGAAATCGACACCGAATTTGTTGGTCAGTTAGAGGATGTAGAAATGGAGCTTCCCCCACCTGAAGCGCCTATAGTACCCCAAAGCAAACCCCAAAAAGCGAAAGAAGAAAAGAAAATCACATTCGAAAAGCGTAAAGAAAAACCCGAAAACGGCATAGTTTACCTTGATAATCCTGTGCAGTTTTACGGTCGCCGTTGCGATTTTACGGGTATTAAGCCGATGATTGAAGTTTCTCCCGATGACAATGAGATTTGCTGTTGGGGTGAAGTTTTTGGCGTTGAAACACGTAAAATCAACACAAAACGTGGTGAAAGTAATATTTTAAGCTTTGCTTTTTCGGACTATACCAACTCTATAAACTGTTCAATGTTTGTGGACGTTAAAAAAATGGATACCGTAGCCCAGGTTAAAAACGGTAACTTTTTGGCTATTCGTGGTTTTTACGAGTTTGATAACTACAAAAAAGAGTTTATTTTAAAGCCCAATGCCATGGCGGTTTTGCAAGGTTATACCGAAACCGACGATTACGAAGGGAATAAGCGAATCGAACTTCATTGCCACACCAATATGTCCGAAAAGGATGCTGTTTGCTCGGCTGAAAGCCTTATAAATCAGGCTTACAAGTGGGGTCATAAGGCTATTGCTATTACCGACCACGGCGTAGTACAAGCCTATCCTGCGGCGGCGGGTGCAGTTAAAGGTATTCGTAAATCGGGCGGAGATTTTAAGCTTATTTACGGTATGGAAGGCTATTTTGTAGATGATAGCACCATAAATATTGCCGAAGCAAATGCAAGGCAAATTAAACGCTACCACCAAATTATTTTGGTTAAAAATCTTGTCGGTCTTAAAAACCTTTATAAATTGGTATCCGATTCGCACATACATTACTACAAGGGTAGACCCCTTATTTTAAAAAGTGAATTAAATAAGTACCGTGAAGGTCTTATTGTGGGCTCGGCTTGTGAAGCGGGTGAATTATTCCAAGCAATTTTAGAAAACAAACCCGAAGAAGAGCTTATTCGCATTGCCGAATATTACGATTATCTTGAAATTCAGCCCCTTGGTAATAACGAATTTATGGTAAGGGAATCGTCTTTGCCCGACAAAAAGGACAAAAAGGGCAACGTTATACCTAACCGTTTCCGCAATATTACAAGTGTGGAAGTGCTTAAAAACTTTAACCGCAAGATAGTTGAAATTGCTGATAAATTAGGCAAACCTGTTGTAGCTACAGGGGATGTTCACTTCCTTAAAAAGAGTGACGATATTATCCGTAAAATTCTTATGGCGGGGCAAGGTTATGAGGCTGAGGATTTTGACTATCAAGCACCTCTTTATCTTAAAACCACGACCGAAATGCTTGAAGATTTTTCGTATTTTGGCGAGCGTGCAAAGGAATTTGTAATAGATAATCCCCAAAAAATTGCCGATATGGTAAGCTCGGATGTTATACCCGTGCCCGAGGGCAACTATCCGCCTGTTATTGAAGGGTCGGATGATTTACTCCGCCAAATTTGTTGGGATAACGCTCATAAAAAGTACGGTGAAAATGTGCCCGAAATTGTTGCAAAGCGCTTGGATAAAGAACTTAATTCGATTATCAACAACGGCTTCTCTATAATGTATATTTCGGCGCAAAAGCTTGTGGCATACAGCGAAGAAAACGGCTATCTCGTAGGTTCGCGTGGTTCGGTAGGTTCTTCCTTTGTTGCTACTATGGCGGGTATTTCGGAGGTTAACCCCTTAGCACCCCACTATGTTTGCCCCAACTGTCAGTATAGCGAATTTTTCACAAAGGGTGAGGTAGGCTCAGGCTTTGACTTGCCCGAAAAAAACTGTCCCCATTGTAATACACCATTAAATCGTGACGGACACGATATTCCTTTTGAAACCTTCTTAGGTTTTAATGGCGACAAGGTGCCCGATATTGACCTTAACTTCTCGGACGAATTTCAGACCGAGGTACAAAAATACACCGAAACGCTTTTCGGTAGTGAAAACGTGTTTAAAGCGGGTACAATTTCTACCGTGGCGGAAAAGACTGCTTTTGGTTTTGCAAAGGCTTATGCCGAAAAAAAGGGTATAACATTAAGCCAAGCCGAGCTTTCGCGATTGGCTTCGCTTGTTGAGAAATCCAAAATTAAGACTACCACAGGTCAGCACCCTGCAGGTATGATTGTAGTGCCACGCACTAACACAATTTACGATTTTTGCCCTATTCAGCACCCCGCTAACAAGGCGGAATCGGGGGTAATTACCACCCACTTTGACTTCCATTCTATTCACGATACAATATTAAAGCTTGACGAACTCGGCCACGTAGTTCCCACTACCTATAAGTATTTAGAGGAATATTCGGGAATACCGGTAAGTCAGGTTTCAATGAGTGACGAAAAGGTTTATAGTCTCTTTACTTCACCCGAAGCCCTGGGTGTAACCGCTGAGGATATCGATTCTAAAACAGGTACCTTCTGTATCCCTGAATTTGGCACAAAGTTTGTTCGTGATATGCTTGTGGACTGTAAACCGCAAAATTTCTCTGACCTACTTCAAATTTCAGGTCTTTCCCACGGTACTGACGTATACCTCGGTAATGCGAAGGATTTAATTGATAATGGCACCTGCACCATTTCGGAGGTTATCGGTACTCGTGATAATATTATGGTGTATCTTATCCATCAGGGCATGGAAGAGGGTAGAGCCTTTAAGATTACCGAAACGGTACGTAAAGGTCTTGTTGCTAAGGGTAAGGTTTCTAAGGAAGAATGGGAAAAAATGGAGGAAGATATGCGTGCAGTAGGTGTGCCTGAATGGTATATCGGAAGCTGCTATAAAATTAAGTATATGTTCCCCAAGGCTCACGCAGCGGCTTACGTTATCGGTGCTTTGCGCCTTGCCTGGTATAAGGTTTATTATCCATTAGAGTTTTACTGTGCTTATTTTACCGCCCGTCCCGAAGACGTTGATGTGCCAACAATTTTGGGTGGCAAAATGGCGGTTAGACAATATTTGCAAAATATTAAAGCCAAGGGTAAGGAAGCCAGTCAAAAAGAACTTGACGTTTATGAAAATATGCTTATTTTCAATGAGCTTATGTCAAGAGGAATTGAAATTTTACCCATTGATTTGGAAAAATCCCACGCTATGAAATATTTGCCCGAAAACGGCAAAATGCGTTTGCCTTTCGGTGCGCTTTCGGGTGTTGGTGAAAAGGCGGCTTATGCCATTTACGAAGCGGCGCAAAAGGGTAACTTTATTTCTAAAGAGGATTTTCAGCTAGAAGCGGGTGTTTCTAAAACAATTATCCAAAACCTTGCTGACTTAGGCGCACTTGATTCACTGCCCGATACAAACCAAATTTCAATGTTTTAATCTAAAAGACAAGGACTTCGGTCTTTGTCTTTTTGTTTTTTGGTGAAAATACGTGTATATAATAGTTAAAATGTAGAACCGAAACGAAATATCGCTAATTGTTGATTTCAATGTATTTTTATGCTACAATTAGATAGTAAAATAAAAGTTAAAAGGAATATATGATGAAACTTATTTTATTAACCGCTTTGGGTGTTGGGCTATCGACAATATTTGGCTCTGTTATAGGTTTTATTTTTAAAAAAATATCTCACAAATTTTCGGACATTGTGCTGTCTTTTGCGGCGGGTGTTATGCTTGCGGCGGCAGTATTAGGGCTTATTTTACCATCAGTAGAATATGGCGGAAAATATGGCCTTATTATTACAATTGCAGGTATTTTTATAGGTGCATTGTGCCTTAATTTTATTGACAAACTGGTGCCACACTTACATAACTTGGTGGGTACCGATGTTGAAGCACATAAAAACCAAAATTTAAGCAAGGTTTTACTCTTTGTTACTGCTATTGCTATTCACAACCTGCCTGAAGGTATTGCCGCAGGCGTAGGCTTTGGGTCGGGTGATACCGCAGGCGCACTTGTTATAGCAGGGGGTATAGCTCTACAAAACATACCCGAAGGTATGGTAATAATAGCCCCTATGTTAGCGGCAGGGGTATCGCCTAAAAAGACTTTTATATGTGCCGTTATTACAGGACTTGTGGAAATTATCGGTACACTTATAGGCTATTTTGCGGTGAGTGTTGCTTCGGCAATACTTCCCTTTGCCTTGGCTTTTGCAGGCGGCACAATGCTTTACGTAATAAGTGATGAAATGATACCCGAAACCCACGCTCACGGCAGTGAACGGGGGGCTACATACGCATTACTTGTGGGATTTTGCGTTATGCTTGTGACCGATGTTTTGTTAGGATAACTAAAATATTAGGGCAAAATGAAAGTTGCTGCCAAAATAGGGTAAACTAAAGGTGGCTTTGTTGACATTTGAAAGCCTTTTTGGTAAAATAACTGTGTATATAATGGAAAAAATATCCGAATTTGAAAGGCGGATTTTAAGTTATGAAAAATTTTAGTAACTATAAGGACTACTCACTAAAAGAGGATTTACATTTTGAATCTAAGGTAGTGCACGGCGCTTTAGGGTGTGAACCCTTGACAGGTGCTGTTAGTATGCCGATTTTTCAGTCGGCAACCTTCCGCCATCCTGAGCTTGGCAACTCTACAGGCTTTGACTATAGCCGTTTGGAAAACCCCACCCGTCAGGAATTAGAGCGCACAATGGCTATTTTAGAAGGCGGTGTAAAGGGTTTTGCCTTTTCAAGCGGTCAAGCTGCAAATATGGCGGTTTTCTCTCTTTTAAATGTGGGTGACCACGTTGTTATGTCGGACGATATCTACGGTGGCACTTCCCGTATAATTAACGATATTTTTGGTAAATACGGCATTACACATACAAGTGTTGATATGTCGGATTTAGAGGCGGTTAAAAATGCTATTACCCCTAACACCAAAATGTTTTTTATTGAAACACCCACCAACCCTTGTATGAAGGTGGCAGATATTGCCACAATTTCGCAAATGGCAAAATCTATTGGTGCTTTAACCGTTGTAGATAACACATTTTTAACCCCATATTACCAACAACCCTTAAAACTTGGTGCCGATATTGTTACCCATAGCTCAACCAAGTATTTAGGCGGTCATAACGACACCATTTCGGGTATTGTGGTTATTAAGGATAATGAAGAACTTGTAAATAAAGTGCGTGTGCATATAAAATCCCACGGCAGTCAGTTATCGCCTATGGATTCTTGGCTTGTGCTTCGTGGTCTTAAAACCCTTGCTATTCGTATGGACAAACATAGCGAAAATGCTTTTAAGGTGGCAAATTGGCTACGCACACAGGAAAAGGTTAAAAAGGTGTATTACGTTGGCTTCGAAGACCACCGTGATTATGAAATCACCAAAAAGCAAACCACAGGCTTTGGCGGTATGATTTCCTTTAGTGTGGATGAATTTGCGACTGTTAAAAAGATTTTAAAGAATGTGGATATGGTAATGTTTGCTGAAAGTCTTGGCGGTACCGAAACCCTTATAACCTACCCCACAACCCAAACCCACGAAGACACCCCAAAGGAAATGAAGGAAGCGTTGGGTATTGATGATTGTTTCCTTCGTTTATCGGTTGGCATTGAAAATGCTGACGATATAATTCGTGATTTAGACCAAGCAATGAATGGGGTTTGAGTAAAATTGCCCACAGCACCGCCTTTTGCTCGGGGCAGTACATAATGGTACGGCGCCGCTCGCTTCAAAACGGCACTGTGAACAATTTTCTTTCAAACCATAATTATTTTTAGGATTTTAAAAGGAAAAAAGATGAGATTTACTAAAATGCAGGCATTTGGCAACGATTATGTTTATATTGATGCCATTAATCAAAAGTTACCCGATTTACCCCGCTTGGCACAGTTTGTAAGCGATAGGCATTTTGCCATTGGCTCGGATGGAATGGTGCTTATTTGCCCGTCGCAGGTAGCCGATTTTAGAATGAGAATGTTTAACCCCGACGGTACTGAAGGGGAAATGTGCGGTAATGCACTTCGTAGTGTGGGTAAATATGTTTACGACCATGCGCTTACCGACAAGACCGAAATTTTTATTGAAACCTTGGGCGGTATAAAGCATTTGTGGCTTACTGTAGAAGACAGGGAAGCAAAAGACGGCGAAAAGGCAATGCCTTATAAAAACCGTGGTTTTGTTAGCAATATTCGTGCAAATATCGGCAAACCGATTCTTGATACTTCGCTTATCCCTGTTAATACCGATTTAAAGGAATTTATTGAGCAACCTGTCGTTATTTTAGATAAAACCTTTAATATTACGGCGGTTTCTTGGGGCAACCCACATACCGCAATGTTTGTAGATACACTTGATTTCGACGTGCATAAATACGGAAAAGAAATTGAATATAAAACCGATTTATTCACTAACAAAACCAACGTTACCTTTGCACAGTTAGTTGATAGAAATTATATTAAAATCCGTGAATGGGAACGTGGCACGGGTGAGACTATTGGTTGTGGCACAGGTTGTGCTACCGCTGTTGTGGCAGGTGTGCTAACAGGCAGATGCGACCGCACGGTTACTGTTGAGCAAATAGGTGGTCCATTGCTTATTGAATGGGATGAAGTAAGCGGAGATATGTTTATGACAGGCCCCAGTCACAATGTTTTTGAAGGCGATATTGATATTACGAGCTTAGGAGAATAAGATGAAGCTTTTAAAAATTTTAGAAAATACCGAATACACTCTTTTACAGGGTGAAATTGACAAAGAAATAACCGATATTATTTACGATTCACGCAAACTCATTGAGTCTTGCGTGTTCGTTTGTATGGTGGGTGCTATTGTAGACGGGCATAACTTTATACCCGATGCAATAGAAAAAGGTGCTACCGCTATCGTGGTTGAACGTGAAGTTGAAAATGTACCCGAAAATATAACCGTTGTTAAGGTGCAGTCTTCACGCAAGGCATTGGCCTTAATGTCGGCAGCGTTTTTCGGCAACCCTGCACGTGAGCTTGTGACAATCGGTCTTACAGGCACGAAGGGTAAAACCACCACTACTTATATGATTAAAAGCGTTTTAGAAAGCGCAGGGCTTAAAGCAGGTCTTATCGGTACTACAGGTGTGCTTATCGGTAGTGAGAGTCTTCCCACCAAGAACACCACACCCGAATCTTACGAATTGCATAAAATATTTAGGGAAATGGTAGATAAAGGCTGTAAATATGCCGTTATGGAAGTTTCTTCCCAAGGGCTTAAACTTGACCGCACTTTAGGGATAGAGTTTGACTACGGTATTTTCACCAATTTATCACCTGACCATATCGGCCCTAACGAGCACGAAAGTTTCGAAGAATACGTAGAATGTAAGAGTATGCTTTTCCGCCAATGCAAAACGGCAATTGTTAATGCCGATGACAACCATACTGCCGATGTTTTAAAGGGTCACACCTGCCAAGTTAAAACATATTCCACACAAAAAGAAGCCGATTTAAAGGCATGTAATATAGAGTTTGTAAGGGACGGCGCAAAACTTGGTATGCGCTTTAATGTAGAAGGTGCGGAGAATACCCAAGTGCTCATCTACACCCCAGGTATGTTCTCGGTTTATAACAGTCTTGTAACAATGCTTACCTGTTCGCTTTTAGGGGTTGAAACTAAGGCAATTTTAGCAGGTCTCCTTGCCGTTAAGGTAAAGGGCAGGGTTGAAATTGTACCCTGCAGTGATGATTTTTCGGTTATTATTGACTATGCTCACAACGAAGTTAGCACCAAAAGTGTGTTAACAACCCTTTTGGAATATAAGCCAAACCGCCTTATTTGTGTATTTGGCGGTGGCGGCAACCGTTCAAGACTTCGCCGTTACGATATGGGCGAAGTGGCAGGCGCTATGGCTGATTTATGTGTGCTTACCGAAGATAACCCAAGGGACGAAGATTTACACCAAATTAACGATGATATTAAAATTGGCCTTGCAAAATCTAACGGTAAATATATTGAAATTGATGACCGCAAGGATGCAATAAAATATTGTATTGAAAATGCCCGAAAAGGCGATATGATTGTGCTTTTGGGTAAGGGTCACCAAACTTATCAAGAGCGTAAGGGTGTTAAATACCACTTTGACGAGCGTGAAGCCGTTGCCGAGATAAGACAAGAATTAGGGCTTTAAAATGAGAGAGATTAACGTAGCTGAAATTATAAATACAATAGAAAATCTATGTATAGATGCCAATTTGCATTTGCCGTCTGACATTAAATGTGCCGTAAAGTCTTGCTATAAGGCGGAAGACGGTACTGTAGCAAAGGGTGTTCTTGACAATATTATTAAAAATTTTGAAATTGCCGAGAGTGACAATATCCCTGTTTGCCAGGATACCGGTATGGCGTGTGTTTTTATGGAAATCGGTCAAGATGTGCATATTGTAGGCGGTGATTTAACCGACGCTGTTAACGAAGGTGTTCGCCGTGGTTACATAAACGGATTTTTGCGAAAATCGGTAGTTAAAGACCCTGTTCTTCGTGGTAACACAGGGGATAACACCCCTGCAATGCTTTATACCGAAATTGTAAAGGGCGACAAAATTAAAATCACGGTTGCCCCAAAAGGTTTTGGCAGTGAAAATATGAGCCAAATTAAAATGCTAAAGCCATCTGACGGAATAGACGGCATTAAGGATTTTATTTTAAAAGTTATAGAAGATGCAGGTCCTAACCCTTGTCCGCCAATGGTGGTGGGTGTCGGTATTGGCGGTACTTTTGACAAGTGCGCTTTGCTTTCGAAAAAAGCGTTGCTTCGCCCAGTTGATTCACAAAACGAAAACAAGTTTTATGCCGATTTAGAAAATGAATTATTAGAGAAAATCAATGCTTCGGGCATTGGTCCGCAAGGCTTTGGTGGTAGGACAACAGCACTCGGCGTTAATATTGAAACAATGCCTACCCATATTGCAGGTATGCCTTGTGCGGTTAATATCAGTTGTCACGTAACAAGGCATAAATCGGCGGTGATTTAGTATGAAAAAAATAACATTACCTTTAACCGAAGAAGTGGCACTTTCTTTAAAAGCAGGGGATTCGGTTTTGCTTTCGGGGTATATTTATACTTCGCGTGACCAAGGTCACAAAAGAATGTGCGAAGCGTTAGAGAAAGGCGAAAATTTACCATTTGACGCTAAGGACAGCACAATTTATTACGTAGGGCCTAGTCCTAAAAAAGAGGGCGAGGTTATTGGCTCGGCAGGGCCTACAACCTCGGGTAGAATGGATGCTTACGCCCCAACGCTTATGGCACAGGGTGTTCGTGGTATGATTGGCAAGGGCCAACGGAACGAAGCGGTAATTGAAGCCATAAAACAGCACAAATGCATCTATTTTGGTGCAATAGGTGGTGCGGGTGCGCTGCTTTCAAAATGTATAAAAAGTAACGAGCTTTTGGCATATGAGGATTTAGGTGCCGAAGCACTTTGTAAGCTCTATGTTGAAGATATGCCCTTGGTGGTTGTTATTGATAGTTGCGGTAACAATTTGTATATAAGCGGCAGGGAAGAATATTTAGCGCAAAAATTGTAAATTTCTCTTGCCGAATTTTGCGATTTATGATAAAATAACTTAGTTAAAAGTGATTTTTTGAGGTGATTATATGGTATTCGAAAAATACAAGCTTTGGAAGGAAAAAGCTACCGAAGATAAAGATTTAAGTTTAGAACTTGAAAATATGAGCGACGAAGATATTTCAGACGCTTTTTATAAGGATTTAGAATTTGGTACTGCGGGTCTTCGTGGTGTTATTGGTGCGGGTACAAACCGTATGAATATTTACACTGTTGGTAAAGCAACCCAAGGTCTTGCGGCTTATGTTAATTCTATAAGTGAAAACGGCACCGTTGCTATCGCTTACGACAGCCGTATTAAGTCTGATACATTCGCAAAGCACACAGCCGAAATTTTGGCTGCTAACGGCATTAAGGTTTATATTTATCGTGAGCTTGCTCCCGTGCCGATGCTTTCTTTTGCGGTTAGATACTTAAAGTGCGATGCAGGTGTGGTTATTACTGCAAGTCACAACCCTGCAAAGTATAACGGATATAAGGCATACGGCGCTGACGGTAGCCAAATGGGTCCCGATGCGGCTGATTACGTGCTTGACATTATGAACAAGGTTGACATCTTCGAAGGCGTAAAGCGTATGGATTTTGATACTGCTCTCGCTGAAGGCAAAATCGAATATATCGGCGACGATGTTATCGAAGCATACTTAAACGAAGTGGAAAAGTGCCGTATTAACCCCGACCTTGATTTGTCTAATTTGAATGTTATCTATTCACCCTTACACGGAAGCGGCAACAAGCCTGTTCGTGAAATTTTAAAACGAATTGGTGTTACCAACGTTACAGTTGTAAAGGAACAGGAAGAACCCGACGGCAACTTCCCCACAGCACCTTACCCCAACCCCGAAATTAAGGAAGCATTCGCAAGCGCTTTAAAATTGGCCGAAACTGTAAAGCCTGACATTCTTTTTGCAACCGACCCTGACTGTGACCGTGTTGGTATTGCTATTCCTAACGGTGATGATTATCGTTTATTCACAGGTAACGAAGTTGGCGTATTGCTTTTAGAATATATTTTAAAATGCCGCAAACAAAACGGCACATTGCCTAAAAATCCCGTTGGTGTTAAAACCATCGTTACAACCGAAATTTGCAAAAAAATCGCCGCTGACTACAATGCCGAAATGCGTGACGTTTTAACCGGCTTTAAGTTTATTGGTGAGCAAATTCAATTACTCGAAAACGACGGCGAAGAAGACCGCTATGTTTTAGGCTTTGAAGAAAGTTACGGTTATTTATCCCGTGGCTACGTTCGTGATAAGGACGGCGTAAACGCTTCAATGCTTATTTGCGAAATGACCGCTTATTATAAGACACTCGGTAAGGATTTAATCACAGTTCTTGACGATATTTATAAAAAGTATGGCTATTGCCTTTGTGTTCAAACAAGCTTTGCTTGTGAAGGTCAAACAGGTATGCAAAGAATTCAAGGTATTATGGCATCCTTACGTGCTGAAACACCACGTGAGATTTGTGGTATTAAGGTAGCCGAAGTTCGCGACTACAAGATTTCCGAAGGTGTAAATCTTGCAACTGGCGAAAAGGAAGTTATCAATCTTCCTAAGGCTGACGTTATATCCTTTACACTTGAAGACACAAGTACTCTTATTGTTCGTCCTTCAGGTACTGAGCCTAAGATTAAAATTTACGTTAACGCTGTTGGCGCTACTGAGAGGGAAGCATTCGACAAGCGTGATAGTTTGCTTAAAAGCGGCACAACCCTTTTAGGTTTCTAAAAATATTAACACCGACTACTTTATAGTGGTCGGTGTTTTTGCAAATTTAAGCGTTGTATAAGGGTGAATATTTTGGTACAATAAGTGTAATCTAAATGTTAACTGTAAAGGGTGAACGAAATGTTTAATGCGGATGAATATATTTCCTCATTGATAAATTTGTTAAAAGATGCATTTGCTGACCGCTTACTTTATGTAGGTCTTCAAGGCAGTTATCTAAGAAACGAAGCAACCGAGCAAAGCGATATTGATATTATGGTTGTGCTAAAAAATATGGGTGTTGCTGACCTTTCGGAGTATAAAAAAGCCATTTCTTCACTCGAAGGCTATGATAAATCGTGCGGATTTATTTGCGGTATAGAAGAATTTAGAAATTGGAATCCGCTTGAAATATGTCATCTTCTTCACACAACAAAGGATTATTTTGGAACACTTGCGGAGCTTGTACCCGAATATACCCAAAACGATGTGCGAAATTTTGTAAAACTGAGTTTAGGAAATATATATCACGAGCTATGCCACCGTTATATCCACGCTTCAAGGGAAGAAAATATCGCCAACTTGCCGTACACCTATAAATCGGTGTTTTTCGTATTACAAAATTTGTATTATTTGGAAAGCGGCAAATTTATCGCTACAAAAAAGGAATTAAGCCAAGTGTTATCCGGCAACGATAGACGTGTTTTGGATACTGCAATTTCGCTTGGTGACAAAGCGAAATTTGATTTTGACGAAGCGTTTGACTTGCTGTTTACATGGTGCAAGGAAACGATGATTAAGCTTTAGCAAAAGTATATAATATGGGGATTTTACTATGACACATTATATGAACCTTATGCCGTCGCCTTTCTCTAAGATTGCGGATGGCAGCAAAACTATTGAACTAAGGCTCAATGACGAAAAACGCCAAAAGATAGCGGTAGGGGATACTATCGTTTTCACTAATACTAAAACCCAAGAAGCCGTTTCGGCTAAGGTTCTGGCGTTACATAAATTCCCCGATTTTGAAAGCCTTTACAAAGCCTTACCGCTCGAAAAATGCGGTTATAAGTTAGCGGAGCTTACTACAGCCCACCACACCGATATGGAAGCGTATTACCCAAAAGAAAAAATCCAAAAATACGGGGCGCTTGGGATAGAGATTTTATTAAATAAAAGATAATATATAATGGTGAAGGGAAGCGGATTTATGAAAATTTGTCCTACTTGCAAAATGCAAATTGATGCCGAAAACGAGTGCCCAATTTGTTACACTACTATCACATACGAGCCAAAGGTTTCGGCTGACAAAGAAAAATATGTATATAACAAATATTTTTTCAGGCACTTGATTAAAAAATTGTGGTTTTCGGTGTTGTGTTTTATAATCGCTCTGATACGCCTTATCGCAAAGCATCAGTTTTCACCGCAATATTCACTGTGCTATGTTGTTATTTTTGTTTTGCTTTTGATTTCGCTTTTGATATCGGTTTTTCAGCGAAAATTCAGCCTGTTTTTACAGTGGAAATATTCTAAAGATTATTCTGAATACGTTGCCAATTACACCAAAATCATTTTTGGTGCCGTTGCAATTTTGCAAGCTTTTTTAATTTAATAAACACAAACTTTGCCGCCTGCTTCGGTAGGCGGTAAAGTTTAAAATAAAATCCAACTTCAAGTTGGAATCATATCAACAACTGCGTTATTGCTTTGTTTGGCTTTAATTCTTAGAATGTAAGTGTAGCTACAAGAAATGCGAAGGAGAGTAACTATGAATAATTTTAAATTGAACGAGAACATTGGTTTTTACAGAAAAAAGCATGGTTTAACCCAAGAAGACCTTGCCAAAGCGTTGGGTGTTACTAATCAATCGGTTTCCAAATGGGAGTCGTCACAGTGTTGTCCGGACATTAGTTTAATACCCAAGCTTGCTGATATATTTGAGATAAGTATAGATGAATTGTTTGGGAAAGAGCCAAAGCCTACCGTATATAATTATGATTTACGTACCGAATTCCCTTGGCCAGATGATGAAATGCTACGTGTTGTTTTTGCGAGAGGAAGAAAAATTTTAGATAAGTCAGACAATATTAACGAATGTATTAGCATCAGGTTTCCTCACGATTCTAATGAAACCACACGACAATATTTTAAGGTTGAGGTTTTTGGCAATCTTTGTTGTGATGCAAGTATTAACGGTGACGTCATAAGCCACGGTAGTATTGAATGTAATATGATTAACGGTGTCGTTAAAGAATGCCGTGAGTACATATCCTGCGGAGGTGAGATAAACGGTAACGTAAGTGCCCAGAGTGTTGCTTGCGACGGTGATATAAACGGGAATGTAACCGGCAGCAACATTGTTTGCGAAGGCGATATTACAGGTGATGTATTTTATAAAAATACCTAAGAGGATTAGCAGGGGAGGCGTTTCGCCTCCCTTTTGTTTTGTACCCGAATATATCCCACTTACATTTCATAAAATTTTAATAAGACTTTTTAAGGAATGGTTTTGTGGGTATATTAAAGCGCTGTGTGTTTCCTTTGTTTTTGGTTTTGATGGTGTGTGCGGTGTCGGTTTATTTTTATGCCACCGACGAGCGAGTTATTTCGGTAATGGGCGGTGCCGACAATAGAAGAACTGTTATAATCGATGCCGGCCACCCTGCATTAAAAAACACCAAAAATACTATAGATTTTAAAAAATTAATAAAGCATCGCCAAGTAAATGTTGTCTATAACAAAGTTAATCACCCTTGCAACCTTGTTTAAAGTTGCAAGGGTGATTTTTTCATCTAATTACCGCCAGGTCCGTCTCTGCGTTCACGGGTATCGTGAACATCAATTTTACCGATTATATCGCCCGGTTTAATAGGCTTTTTATCTTCTTTTATCTCAGGCATTGGCTTTTGCTCGATTTTCTTATCGTCATTCATAGTTATAACTCCTTTCAGTTGTTAGTATTTGTTTTAAGCTTTAATTCATTCAAATCATTAGTAGGCGGCATACAAGCTTTTCCTTTACATACATAGTAGGTGGTCTTGCCATTTTTTAGCGAATATTCTTTTGTGGGTTTGGTTAAGAGATTGATTATTGCATTTGCAGGTAAATCCAAGGCAAAGTCGTTTATATTTGCATTATCGTCAACTACAACAGAAACCTTCATTGGTGGCTCATTATATTCTAAAAGTGCCATTAAAAACATTGCGTGATTGGTCGGATACGAAGAAGCTTCAGCAGAGATAAAATCTAACTGCTTTTCTGCCGAGTCTTTATATTTATCATCCGAAGTCAAAAGATATAGCTTTACAAAGTTGTATGCCATTAATGAATTACCGCTTGGGATAGCACCGTCGTAGGTTTCCTTTGGTCTGAGTATCAGTTCTTCACTAAGGTTTCCGTATAAATAGAATCCACCCACATTATCACTAAAATCACTTACAACCTTATCACACATCTGCTTTGCACAGTCTAAATGTTTGCTATCTAAAGTCGCTCTATATAAACTAAGCTGAGCGAATATATAACTTGCATAATCATCTAAAAAGCCTTTTACGCCACGTTTACTATCACGAAAGCTAACAAACAACGTATCATCTTCACAAAGATATTTTTTTATAAATTCATCGGCTTTTTGTGCTGCATTCAGATAATCATTATTTTTGCTCACAAGATATAATTCGCACATTGCGGCTATCATAAGTGAGTTCCATGAGGTCAAAATCTTGTCATCCAAATGAAGTGAATACCGTTCTTTTCTAAACTGT
Source organism: Acutalibacteraceae bacterium (assembly GCA_045656485.1). Classification (GTDB taxonomy): domain Bacteria; phylum Bacillota; class Clostridia; order Oscillospirales; family Acutalibacteraceae; genus UBA737. The sequence goes on from JAZORK010000140.1 coordinate 16,074, forward strand.
TGTAGCTTGGGTAAAAACGCTTCAAACGATTTATCATTAGGGTCGCTGTTAAGCAAATTGGGAATACTTTTTCCTTCGAAATTTCCTGTGGGTGTTATATCAAAATGCTGATTAAATTTCTCTCCGTCTGTTTCACCCAAAACTTCAATAATTTCATCGGGTGTAAACAGATAATATTTTCCTTCTTCGCCCTCGCTGTCGGCATCCTGCGCACTGAAGAATCCGCCATCACCACAAGTCATTTCACGTAAAATATAATCTGCGGTTTTTTCGGCGATTTCAAGGTATAATCCGTTATTGGTTACGGAGTATGCCTTGCAGTAGGCAAGTATCAGCAATGCGTTGTCATACAGCATTTTTTCAAAGTGCGGAACAAGAAACTTTTTATCAGTAGAATATCGGCAAAAGCCAAAACCGATATGGTCAAACATACCGCCTTGGTACATCCCCAAAAGTGTGTGTTCCGCCATTTGCAGACAGTTTTTGTCCTTATATCGCTCGTAGTAGGAAAGTAAAAACAAAAGGTTATGCGGTGTCGGAAATTTAGGGGCACGACCGAAACCACCGTACTTTTCATCGTATATTTTATTGTAAACCGACACGGCGGAATGTGTTAGCTCAATTTCTGCTAAGCGGTCGGTTGCAGTATTTTTATTTAAGTGTTCAATAATTTCTTTTGATTGTTGCAGCAATGCATTTCTATTATTTTTCCAGGCATTGTTAATTGCGAGTAAAAGGTCTTTAAAACCAATCATACCGCCGTGAGAAGTTTTTGGAAAATAAGTTCCTGCAAAAAACGGTTTTTGGTCAGCAGTCATAAAAATACTTGTGGGCCAGCCGCCACTTCCCGTAAACGCCTGACATACTGACATATAAACGCTGTCAATGTCTGGTCTTTCTTCCTTATCTACCTTTATAGATATAAAATTGCGGTTTAAAATTTCAGCTATTTCGTTATCTTCAAAGCTTTCGTGGGCAAGCACATGACACCAATGACAAGCACTGTAACCAATGCTTAAAAATATAGGCTTGTCCTCTTTCTTTGCACGCTCAAACGCTTCATCACACCAAGAATACCAGTCTACAGGATTTTCTTTGTGCTGTAGCAGATATGGACTTGTTTCGTATTGTAATCGGTTGCTCAATTTGCTCTCTCCTTAAAGTTCTGGATGTTCCGACAATGCTTTCAAGCGATTCCAACGGCGGTCAACCTCTTGCTGAATCGTATTTCTAATTTCTGTGTAGTTTTCTCCACACAAATGCTTTGTTCTTCCCATCATTTTAAGCCAATCCTCCACAGGAATCTTTTTGCCTTTAGCTTCAGGGTCAAAGGAAAGGGAAGTGAGGCCTTTCTCAACCTCATATAGTGGAAAATAACAACTGTTAACCGCGGCAGAAATAACCTTTCGCTCGGTGTTGGGCTTATCACCCCAGTTAAGCGGACAGGCAGATAAACACTTCATATAAGCCGTTCCGTAATTTTTTGCGTAATACTGTGCCTTTGCCGCTTTTTTAATAAAATCGTTCGGCTCACTCTCGGCGGCAGTAGCAACATAAGGCATACCTGTAGCAGCCATAATGCGTGGCATATCCTTATTGAAAAAACTTTTTCCCCACTGGTTACTTCCAAGGTGCGAGGTCGCACTTTTAGCACCCATAGGAGTTGAATAGGATAGCTGATAACCTGTATTCATATAACCGCCGTTATCATATTCGAAGAGTATCACAGGGTCGTTTCTAAGGGCAGTACCCAAAGCCGAGCCCATACCGATATCCATACCGCCGTCACCGCTGACCATAATGAACGTAATATCACCCTCTGGCAGCTCGCCGCGTTCCTGCATTTTGTGGTACATTTTTGAAAGACCCGCTAAGGTTGCGGCACCGTTTTGAAACAGATTGTGCACATACGGCACCTTAAACGCGGTCTTTGGATAGCCTGTTGTGACAACCATACCACAGCCTGTTTGGAATAGCAAAACAACATTACCCTCAATCCCGCGAAGAAGCAGATTGACGTTAACAGGTATACCACAACCGGGGCAAGCACCGTGACCAGGGGCCAATCGCTTAGGTCTTGCGGTGGTATCACGAACCGTGCCGCCACCGACGGTTACTTTACCGTTTTCTTCAGCGCAAGAGATAAGAACAGGGGATTCGCCGTCCGTAATAGGATTAAAGTATGGCTTAGGATTAAAATCTGTATCCCCAGGATAGATGCCGACGTAATCAAAGACGGGGGTATTCTCCTCATAGCAAGAATTAAATAGGGCTATTGCATCTTGCTCGAAAAAGTCGCGTCCGCCAAGACCGTATATACGGCTGATAACTTTAGGGGTCAATCCTTTTTGCTGTAAAGCAGCTCTAATCTCCAACGACATATTACCGCCGCCCCCGCCGTAGCTGTCTTGTCGGTCGGCTACGAGAATTGTTTTCGCATTTTTGCATAGATCGGCAATTTGCTCTGACGGAAAAGGACGAAGTACACCTAGAGTAAACACACCTACTTTTTTGCCCTCGTTTCTGAGTTTATCTACAGCCGCTTTGGCAGTAAGGTAAGCCGAGCCCAAGACAAATAACAAAACTTCTGCATCATCGGTCTGATAGGATTTCACTTCATTCAGTTTTCTGCCCGACAACTGCTCATATTCGGCAAAGATTTCGGGAATTACGGTACGTGCCTTTTCCATTGCCAAATGAAGCTGATATTTGTTGTTCATTAAATCGGGCTCGTTCATATATGAGCCGATTGTAACAGGTCGCTCGGGATTTAACGAAGTGTTATCCGTACTTATAGGCCCGATAAATTTTTGCACAGTTTCGTCGTCGGTAAATACATAGCAGTTTCGTTTTTGGTGGCTTGTGAAAAAACCGTCAAAGGCTACAATTACGGGCAGTCTTAATTTTTCGGCAATTTTAATAGCACAAATATTGCAGTCATATACCTCCTGCGGCGAATCTGCAAACAAAATTATCCATCCTGTGTTAAGGGTATACATTATATCGCTGTGGTCACCCTTTATAGAAAGAGGTCCTGATACGGTGCGGCAGGCAATATTAAGCACCATAGGAAGACGTGTACCCGATTGTACAGGCAGTTGTTCGAGTGCATATAAAAGTCCGTTTGCAGAGGTTGCGTTAAAAACTCTGCCGCCGCCTGTTGATGCTCCGTAACATATACCTGCGGCACTGTGTTCGCCTTCTGCGGGTATTAGAGCAATAGAATGCTCGCCGTCTGCACCCATTTGGTCTAAATTTTCCGCAATTTGTGTAGACGGAGTGATGGGATAATAACCCATTACGTGATAGTTTATCTGCTTTGCGGCATAAGCGGCAAGCTCGTTGCCACTTTCAAATAATAGCTTCTGTTTTGCTGTTTCCATTTTACATAAGACCTCCGTCTACACGTTTTTCATCTAAATAGGATTCACTTGTTACCCAAGGGTCAGCACCGGCTGGCTCAAAATCAAGACTATCTGTTATGAGGTCTTTATTGCGAACAAACCATTTTTTATCGGGGTGCTCGTTTTCTTTGCCCACAACCAGAGCTTCCGTAGGACAGACATCAACACATCTTAAGCACCCTTTGCAGTGGTGGTAGTCAAGTCCTCTGTTCATCATAGTAGGCTTGTTTTTGTATTCGCCCTTTGTAAATTGAAACACCATATCGGGACAGGTGGTGTCACAAAGTCCGCAATGAATACATTTTTCGGGCAAAAAAAGAGGAATAAAGCCCTCTCTTGAGGGTGACAAATCGTTAGACACTGTACTTCCAAAATGCGGATTAGCACCACCAAGCGGTGCATTTTCATATCCCCACTTACTGCGGATTTCTTTGTAGTCTACCTTCGGGAAACGTCCGTCGGGTAAAAAGGTTTGATTTGTTACATTATCAAAACCCAATTCAATTCCTTTTAGGTTATTTTCGAGCATTGCAGGATATTTTTTGCCTAGTGTATCGGCAACTAACTCTTTCACAGCTTCAATAGGAATAAAGCCCGACGCTTTTGCAACAGCGCCTAACATAACCATATTTATTCGGCTTTTGCTCTCAAGCGCCAATTCCAAAGCGTTTACACAACATACCGTCCCTGCATATAGACGAAGGTCTTCACGAATTTCATTAGGAGACGCATCGGTGTTGACTACTAAAGTGCAATTTTCATCTACACCTGCAGTGACAGGAAGAGTTTTTGACAGTGCGTGGTGGAACAACACTAAAAGATTAGGGCGTTCAACAGGGCTATTATGCAAAATATCACGCTCAGGCGCGCTCCATCGCACATAGGATTTGACAGGGGAACCTCGCTTTTCGGAACCATAGCTTGAAAATGCTGCGGCATTAAGCCCTAAATAAGCGGCACCAAGTTCGCCGAGAAGTTTTCCACAAAGATTAGCTCCAAGGCCACCAATACTTTCAAGTCGCATTTCATAACAACCGTTTTCGTTTGTCGCGGGCAGACTAACCGTATATGTTTGTCGCTTTTTAAAAAATTCAGATTCGTTTGCCATACTACTCTCCTTGTAATTTTTTATTATTATTTACACTATAATCGGTCAATATGTGAAAGTTGGAAAGTATAGCGTAAAACTTAAAGGGATAAAATATAATTACATTATTTTTTGGAGGAAAAACAATGAAACGAGATGAAATGCCGGTAGGCTTTTCGATGGCTTTGGCTCAAAATCCTGAGGCTATGCAAAAATTTGCAATGCTAGGCGAAGACAAAAAGAAACAAATAATAGACGGGACACATTCGGTTAAATCAAAACAAGAAATGCACGAATATGTGAATAGGCTCATTAATATTTAAGACCACAGACAAACTCGTCTGTGGTTTTAGCTTAATTATATTCAAATTCAAAGCTTGCTTTATCGGTGGTCAATTCACACAAGACCCTGTCTTTATGTGAAAATCGGTAATACGCCTGGCAAGATGCACTTTCGTGTATTGTTCTGCACATATCACCATTTGTGGGCGCTGCTAGTGGTTGTGCGTTCTTGTTTAATAATTTGGCAGTTAACTCAAAATTTCCTTGCTTTACTGTAACAGTGTTTTTATTAATTTGTTTTATTTTAGCACCGTGATAAGTGGCAATTCTATATTCCTTTCCGTCAAGGAGCAGGACACCGATAACACCCGTAAAATGAATTCCTAAAAATGGTATGTCCGCTACGGATAGCATTAGAGAATTATTTTTAAAACAGCACTGCGTCCAAATGTACTTTTTAGGGAAAGAACGGCCACAGTCACCTTCAATATATCCTACACCGTTTTCAAATTTATAAAGTTGACCGTTTACCTTGATTTCACCATTAATTTTATGCGACATACTGTAAACACTGTGTCGGCATTGCATAAACGGCACAAACTTAAACGGTCCCATAATATCATAGCGAATAGGGGAAAGTTGCTCAAAATTTAGATTTCCTTTAAGTGTTAAACTATCACTTTGAAAATTTAGTGTTATGCCTTTTTCTGAAAAGATGCAATTACCTATTTTTACATATAACGGATTTTCCTGATACTTAAGTGTATTAAATGGTATATTAAAAACTTTTTCGTCAGTTATTATTTGTAGGGAAGCAGATTTTTTGTTATTGCTATAATGATATGCAGGTATAAATGCGATAGTTTTATCTTTGGTACTGCATTTAAAGTACCAACCTTTAAAATATCCTATATTACTCAACCTTGCTTTCGTTACGGAATAGGTATAATTATAGAATATCTTAATTATTTGAATATATTCAGTAAGGTTGGAATCCGAACATTATGAAGGCATAGGTTTGATGCAACAGGTCGGATTTCTCTTTAAGGAGCAGTCCGCCTTTTTAGTTTTCGCAAATCAGAGCTAATACACAAAATCAATAAAAAATCTAACATAAGACAAAAGTAAAGAAAACCTAGTAATTAAGCGGTAATTGGGGCTTTGAATAATGGTATATAAAATTTAAATCTAACAGGCTTATGTTGGGTGGGGGGTGGTTTGCCTGAAAATGAATTATAGTATAATGAAATTGTAAGAAAGCTTTATGCCATTCCTTTTGCTTTGCGACCGAATATATCGAACGAAGATTTCATAAATTTTATAAGGAATACTTATGCTATAAATTATTTAAGGAATGGTTTTGTGGGTATATTAAAGCGGTGTGTGTTTCCTTTGTTTTTGGTTTTGATGGTGTGTGCGGTGTCGGTTTATTTTTATGCCACCGACGAGCGAATTATAGCTGTTATGGGTGGTGCTAATAACCGCCAAACCGTTATTATTGATGCGGGTCCTGCATTAAAAAACACCAAAAATACTATAGATTTTAAAAATTAATAAAGCATCGCCCAAGAAAATGCACAAGTAAATTATCAGGAGAGTAGAAAATGAAAAAGTTGGAAAAATTTATTACCGATGAAAGAACGGGGCTCAAGTACGAACTGTGCGGTGATTATTATATTATTGCCGGTGAGGACGAGCCCGAACACGAGCCAATCGGCATTTGGGGTCAACGGCATCTCAAATACATCCAAAAGCATAGCAAACCCTTCTACAATAAAATGTTAAGCGAACATACACTTTATGATTATCTGCTACAACTTAACCGCGATGCCGAAGAAACCTTTTCTGAGCTGGTTAAAAGAATGGCAATTCAGGAAGGTGTGACCGAGCAACTAAAAGCAGATAGTCAATTAGAATGGGTTGGTCGGATGAATAACATCCGCCAAAGGGCAGCGGAAGTTGTCAATAACGATTTAATATATAATTAATATAATATAACAGAAAAGATGTGTAGAAATTCTCACACATCTTTCCTGTATTTTTTATACAGATAAATAATTGTTTCTTTAAGAGTACGACCCGTAAGGGTCGGATTTTATTTTGTGTTTTTGATAGGTGATTATTAGGGTTTAATTTTAGATAAAAAATACTTGAAATCAGATAAACTTTGCTTGTTGTATCAGCATTGTCGCCATGGTAAAATATAATTAGTTTAAAAGGCGGTGGAAATATGGAACATATTACTATTGGGAAAAAATATAATGAAGGAAAAGTAGTTTTTATTGAATGTGCAAAAAATGGATCTCTTGATAATATCTATATCAAGGACAAGTACTTTTTGTTGATTATACTTAGCAAAGGCACCTTAGAATTTACTGCCGGTGGCAACAATGTTTGTGCTACCGCGCCTTCGATTTTGTGCTTCGACGAGTCGGAAAATCCCGTGCTTGTTTCAAAATCAAAAGCTCTATACACTTGTGTCTATTTTCATCCTAAATTTTTAAATATTAATATGTCGTTTGAACTTTTGCGTTCCAATAAATATGACGCAATTGCTACAACTCACGATATGTTTATGCTAAAACCTTTTATTGATAAAGTGTATGTGCTGCCTATTTTTGATACACATGTTGAAAAAATAGAGCATGCTGCTGATTGTATGATGGAAGAATTAGAAGAACAACAGGATTGGTATTGGGCTTGTAGGGCGCGCTCATATTTTATGGAGATTATCATTGCGTTAGAACGCATATATGGACTTATGGGATATGGTTTAGCACGCCAAAAATCGGATAATACACCTATAATCAAAAATCCCAAACTCCGTGATGCGGTGCTTTTCATCGAGGGACATTATGCAGAAAAAATAGGCCTTTTTGATATAGCAAAAAACTGGGGTATTAACCACACATCTCTTACTGAGTTTATGAAGCAAGAACTTGGATGTACTATAATTGAGTATTTGATGAAATATCGTATAACTGTATCGAAAAAGCAGCTGGCTTTTACAGATGTGCCTATTAAAGATATCGCTAATATGGTTGGATTCAAAACCGTACAGCATTTTAACCGTATTTTCAAGCAAATAACCAGCACAACCCCCGCTGAGTACCGAAAACAATCCGTACAAAAACGAAAGGATGAAATCAAATGAAAAAATGTTTATTAGTTATTGTTAGTATTATATTAGCTTTAAGTTTATGTGGTTGTAAATCCACGTCAGTGGAAGAAAATAATAATTCTTCTGCACCGACTAACGAATCTACATATCCATTATTTTATGATATATCGGTTATAGAAAATTTTGAAATTTGGCACGGGTACGAGCTCGACAGTACTTTGATAACCGAAAAGGAAGATTTGGAATTTTTAAAAGAGTATAAATATGCGTATACAATTTTTGAAGAAGAATTAGATGAGGTTTTTGCTTTCACAAAAACCAATATTTTGAAATTTGAATTTAATGGTTTAGAAAGAAATCTTTACATTACAAAAGATGGAAATATTTTTGAAAAAGTAATCTCTGGCGATAGTGAAGTTGAAGAGGTGGAATTTAATGTTTTCAAAGCAGAGGGAAACTACTGCTTGAACGAGCAACGCTTTGTTGAACTTTTGAAAAAATATGACAATGAAGTCGTGGGATGGAAGTAAGGTAG